>NZ_JADDYG010000530.1:11629-16318 GCF_015163535.1 Vibrio sp. OPT46
TGGGTGGTGCTCAACCTCTCGCTGGTACAATGGCGGGCTTCTCCATGATTGCAGTAGAGTGTGATGAGTCACGTATCGATTACCGCCTACGTACAGGCTATGTCGATAAGAAAGCGACTTCTTTAGATGAAGCGCTAGCTATCATTAAAGAGTCAGACACACCAGTATCGGTTGGTCTACTAGGTAATGCAGCAGACGTTTTCTCTGAGCTGGTAGAACGTAATATCACGCCTGATGTAGTAACAGACCAAACGTCTGCACACGACCCGCTCAATGGCTATTTACCACAAGGCTGGAGCATGTCTCACGCAGCAGAAATGCGTTTGCAAGATGAAGCAATGGTCGTAAAAGCAGCGAAAAAATCCATGGCTGTGCAAGTTCAAGCGATGTTAGAGCTGCAAAATCGCGGCGCCGCAACACTCGACTACGGTAACAACATCCGCCAGATGGCCTTGGAAGAAGGCGTAGAAAACGCATTTGATTTCCCTGGCTTCGTTCCAGCCTACATTCGTCCTCTATTCTGTGAAGGTATCGGTCCTTTCCGTTGGGCTGCTCTCTCTGGCGATCCTGAGGACATTTATAAAACCGACCAAAAAGTAAAAGAGCTAATTCCAGATAATCCGCACTTACATAACTGGCTAGATATGGCTCGCGAACGCATCCAGTTCCAAGGTTTACCTGCGCGTATTTGCTGGGTTGGTCTTAAAGATCGTGAGCGTCTTGGTCAAGCATTCAACGAAATGGTGAAAAATGGCGAACTTAAGGCGCCCGTTGTCATTGGTCGAGACCACTTAGACTCTGGCTCTGTAGCAAGCCCGAACCGTGAAACCGAAGGTATGATGGACGGTTCTGACGCCGTATCAGACTGGCCATTATTAAACGCGCTACTCAACACGGCGGGCGGCGCAACTTGGGTTTCACTGCACCACGGTGGTGGCGTAGGTATGGGCTTCTCGCAACACTCAGGTATGGTTATCTGCTGTGACGGCAGTGAAGATGCCTCACAACGTATTGCCCGCGTGCTGCATAACGACCCAGCAACAGGCGTGATGCGTCATGCTGATGCGGGATACGATATCGCTAAACAATGTGCAGCAGAGCAAGGGCTAGATTTGCCAATGCTCAACGAAGAACTGAAGAAGCTCAAGTAAGGATGAAAGAGATGTTAAATTTAACGCTAAAGCCGGGTCATATTAGCTTAAACGAACTACGCCAAGTGAGCCGTTCACCAGTCAACCTTACTTTGGATCCTGAAGCCATTCCGGCCATTGAAGAAAGCACACAGGTCGTAGACCGAGTCATCGCGGAAGATAGAACGGTTTACGGAATTAACACTGGTTTTGGGCTATTGGCTAACACACGAATAGCACCAGAAGATTTAGAAACACTGCAACGCAGTATCGTTCTTTCTCATGCGGCAGGTATCGGTGAGTTTATGTCAGATGAAACGGTTCGTCTGATGATGGTATTAAAAATCAATAGTCTGTCTCGTGGCTTTTCTGGGATTCGCCTAAAAGTCATTAATATGCTGACCGACCTAGTCAACGCACAAGTTTACCCTTGTGTACCTAAAAAGGGCTCTGTTGGCGCATCAGGTGACTTAGCTCCTCTAGCCCATATGAGCACTGTATTACTGGGAGAAGGACAAGCTCGCCACAACGGTAAAATCATTTCCGGGCAAGAAGCATTAAAAATCGCAGGTCTAGAGCCTATCACTCTGGCGCCAAAAGAAGGCTTAGCGCTACTAAATGGGACTCAGGCATCCACAGCGTTCGCATTGGAAGGCCTGTTTATCGCGGAAGACCTTTTCGCATCAGCAACCGTTTGTGGTGCAATGTCTGTTGAAGCCGCTCTCGGCAGCCGACGTCCATTCGATCCGCGCATTCACCGTGTACGTGGTCATCGCAGCCAAATGGACGCAGCACTCGCATACCGTCATTTGTTAGACACATCGAGTGAAATAGGTGATTCGCACACTAACTGTGAAAAAGTACAAGACCCGTATTCTTTGCGCTGTCAGCCTCAAGTGATGGGCGCGTGTTTACAGCAAATCCGCAATGCGGCGGAAGTATTACAAGTAGAAGCGAACTCCGTATCAGATAATCCGTTGGTGTTTGCTGAAGATGGTGACATCATCTCTGGCGGTAACTTCCACGCGGAGCCTGTTGCAATGGCAGCCGACAACCTAGCACTTGCGATTGCCGAGATCGGTAGCTTGTCTGAACGTCGTATGGCATTACTTATCGATAGCGCGCTATCAAAACTGCCACCGTTCTTAGTCGACAATGGTGGTGTGAACTCTGGTTTCATGATTGCTCAGGTTACCTCTGCTGCGTTAGCAAGTGAAAACAAAACACTCGCTCACCCAGCGTCAGTAGACAGCTTGCCAACATCTGCAAACCAAGAAGATCACGTGTCAATGGCAACATTCGCGGCTCGCAGATTGAAAGAAATGGGCGAAAACACTCGCGGTATTCTGGCGGTAGAATACCTCTCAGCAGCACAAGGCCTAGACTTTAGAGCACCAAACAAGTCCTCTGAGCGTATTGAGATTGCGAAACAAATGTTGCGTGAAAAAGTATCGTTCTACGATAAAGATCGCTACTTTGCTCCAGACATTGAACAGGCAAATACTCTGCTTAAGCTGGCTATCCACAACACGCTCATGCCAGAGAGCTTGTTACCAAGTGTTCAATAACCAAGCATAACTGGCATTTCATCGAATAAACAGATAATGACTTGAAGGCTCTACGTTCAGCGTGGAGCCTTTTTACATACGATTAAACATGTTGATGGCACTATTTATGAACGCCTGTCTACTTTGATGGCTATACTTTAAAAGATAGGCGAGCGAAAAGGTCGTTGTTTATTGTTTTCACAAATAAAAGCGTTGCTAAAGTATGCGTTTTTAACGGTTTATCCGCCGAAATAGTGTCTTATTGTTAGGATACGGTGAAGTTTTCACTGGATGGACCATTGCTACGCAGATATTCGCATATAATCCCACACAGTTTTGGTTACTACGTAAAAATTATGTTTCTAACACCTTATTTTTCAAACACTAATCACCAGTTTCAGTTCACTCGCGAACAAGCAAGCCACTTTGCAAAACGTGTCGCAGGTGACTACAACCCAATTCATGATGAAGACAACAAACGCTTTTGTGTCCCTGGAGATTTACTTTTCGCTGTGCTTCTTAGTAAAGAAGGCGTTAGCCAAAAGATGCGTTTTAACTTCTCTGGCATGGTAAACGATGGTGTAGCACTTCATATTGAAAATAAGTGTGACAAAGAAAGCGCTGTTGTTGACGAGGCAGGTAAAGAATACTTACACATGTCCCGTGAAGGTGAAACTAACCACGATCCGGCATTTATTGAGCATGTAGTGACAAATTACGTGCAATTTTCTGGTATGAACTTCCCTCACATCATGGTTCCTCTTATGGAAGAGAAGCAAATGATGATTAACTGCCAGCGTCCATTAGTTATTTATGAAAGCATGGAAGTCGAATTTTCACGCTTAGACCTTACGCATCCAGAGGTGGATTTCACTGGCGCAACATTCGACGTAGAAGGAAAACGAGGTGTAGTCACCTTAAACTTTGCGTTTAAAGAAGACGGTGAAGTCGTTGGTAAAGGTATTAAGCGCATGGTTGCAAGTGGCTTGAAGCCATATGACCAAGAAGCGGTTGACGACCTTGTACGCCGCTTTAATGAACGTAAGGATGCATTCCTAGCAAAGTTCGTTAAGGCAGCCTAGTCGACTGCCCTATCAGAAGCGCACAAAAAAAGTGTTTACTAAAAGAAAGCCCAACGTCGACCGTTGGGCTTTCTTTTTATGTCTCATCCAAACAAAACTAAACGCAATGCTTAGAGCCAACGACGAACATGGTTTTTATAATCCACATACTCTTCACCAAACAATCGCTCTAAAACGCGTTCCTCAGGCTTGATTTGAAACCGATTCATATAACTGACAAATATCACGCCACAAAGCACCACACTCAAGTGCTGCCACCACAAACCAGTTGCTATGATTAGAAGCAATAATGCCGTGTACATAGGGTTGCGTGAAAAGGCAAACACACCTGTTCTTACAACAGAAGATGCCGCTTCAGGTTTTACTGGGTTTACTGTGGTTTTTACTTTGCGAAATTCATACACGCCAGCAATGCCCATGTAGCCAGACAACAAAGTTAATACACCTACTACAAATTCAACAAAGGGTACTCGAATGTTCATGCTCGGCGTCAAAACTTTAAGTCCGTACATCAAAAGTATGACTAGCAAAAACACCACAACAGGTGGGACTTTGAGTTCAAGTTTTCTCAAGATTCATATCCTTTGAAAGGGTCTAAATACGGTTTCTAAAAAGCCCAGTAAAACTGGGCTTGATCTAGTCCGATTACAACAAAGTTAACAATGCCTGAACGGGATGCTTGGGCTTCGTTCCTTCAAAGCGTTTAACTTGGCTGCGGCAAGAATAGCCTGTAATCAAACATCTCTCGTTATCCAACTTATCTAAGCTCGGCTTCCAGCTTAAATTGTAAATGTCTTTCGACATCGACAACTTATCAACCTCATGACCAAACGTACCCGCCATACCACAACAACCAACAGGTACCGTATTCAAAACTGCACCAAAGTGAGCAAAAATAGCGCCCCACTCTTTTTCCGCATTGGGCATTTT
>NZ_JADDYG010000530.1:16547-20170 GCF_015163535.1 Vibrio sp. OPT46
TGCTTTACCATTCGGCTTAAACGGCAGAAGTACCGGATGCATACCCAGCTTTTTCAATAACTTAACGAAGTCTTCAACGACATCAGCGTCGTAGTAGCTAGTGAATGGGTCTTGAACAATTAAAACATGCTTGCTCTTTTCAGACGAAGACAAACCACTGAGCGCTTGCAGATCATAAGGCGTTGTCAGCGACTCTACTCGTTGTTTCAAGGTGGGTACTGATAACAACGGCGCATCGACATACCCGACCGTAGATGCCGTTAAACTTTTCACCCACGACTGCTTCAAAACACCATTTACGACACCTGGCGCTTTCGCCATCATCGGCAGCATAGTCTCAATGTTGGCAACCAGATAGTCTTTTGCAGGACGTTGGTAACGAGAGTGATAGATGTTTAAAAAGCGCGAGCGAAAGCTCGGAACATCGACTTTAATCGGACACTGACTCGCACACGCTTTACACGCCAAACAACCATTCATCGCTTCATACACTTCGTGAGAGAAGTCATACTCGTGACGACGATTGATAGAATGACGTACGCGGTCAATCATGGTTTTGATTGATGTTTTGTTTTCTAGTGTTTGCTTTTCTAAGTCAAGGATATCAATGCCTTGTTCAGTGAGCTGACGCAACCACTCGCGAACCAAACCCGCACGACCTTTCGGTGAATGACGACGATCGGCTGTTACTTTCATCGATGGACACATTGGCGAGCTAGTATCGTAGTTAAAACACAAACCGTTACCGTTACATTCCATCGCTTGTTTAAAGCTGTCACGTACTTGAACGTCAATCTGACGGTCATAGTAACCACGTTTGGTATCGGTAACTTTGACAAGCTCTGCATCACTATCCAGCGGTGTACAGATTTTGCCCGGGTTCATTTTGTTGTGTGGATCGAATGCCGCTTTCACACGTCTCAGTTCAGTAAACAACTCGTCGCCGAAAAACTCAGGGCCATATTCTGAACGGAAACCTTTGCCGTGTTCACCCCACATCAAACCACCGTATTTCGCCACCAGCTTGACCACTTCATCAGAAACTTCGTGCATCAATGCTTCTTGGTGCGGGTCACACAAATCCAACGCAGGACGTACGTGAAGCACCCCAGCATCGACGTGACCAAACATGCCGTAATTCAGAGACTTGCTGTCTAACAGTTCTCGAAACTCTACAATGAAGTCCGCCAGGTTTTCTGGTGGCACACAGGTATCTTCAGCGAATGCGACCGGTTTAGCACGACCTTTTGCTGCGCCTAACAAACCCACCGCTTTTTTACGCATGTTGTAAATACGCCCAATGCTCGCTACATCGTTACAAACTTGGTAGCCGATAATGCCCGCTTCTTCTGTTTCCAACATGGTATCGAGCTTGGCGGTCAATGCTGCAACCTGAGCAGCAACTTCCTCTTCGTCCTGACCTGCGTATTCCACCATATTGATACCAAGCATCTCTTTATTTGGAACATCGGTAAGTAAATCGCTCACGGTGTGCCAAACGATATCTTGCTTCGCGAGATTAAGCACTTTTGAGTCAACGGTTTCTACAGACAGCGCCTTCGCTTCTACCATAAACGGTGCATTACGCAGTGCAGAATCAAAGCTGTTGTATTTAACGTTAACCAAAGTACGCGCTTTCGGAATTGGCGTCAGGTTAAGCTTCGCTTCGGTAATGAATGCCAATGAACCTTCAGCGCCGCACAGTACTCGTGTGATATCGAAACGGTCACCTTCTTCATTCAAGGCATTTTTTAAATCGTAGCCCGTTAAAAATCGGTTAAGAGGAGGAAACTTATCTACGATCTGCTGGCGTTTTTCACGACATACGGATTCCGTTACACGTAGCGCCTTGGCAGCAAACTCGCCTTCTTTTGGGTAACCATGAGACAAGTCCGACTCTAAAATTGAACCATCAGCAAACACCGCTTGTAGCGACAAAACATGATCGGATGTTTTTCCGTATTTCAGAGAACCTTGACCAGAAGCATCGGTGTTGACCATGCCGCCAATCGTTGCACGGTTACTGGTAGATAAGTCTGGAGAGAAGAAGTAGCCATAAGGGCGAACAGCGTCATTTAACTGGTCTTTCACTACACCAGTTTGTACACGAACCCAGCCTTCTTTCTCATTAATCTCAAGCACTTTGTTCATGTGACGAGACATATCCACCACAATACCTTTGGTAAGCGACTGACCATTGGTCCCTGTGCCGCCACCACGAGGTGAAAAGGTAATTCGTTCGTACTTTTCTTTATTGCTCAGTTTCCCGAGGAGAGAAACATCTTCTGTCGTTTTGGGATGAACGACAGACTGAGGAAGTTGCTGGTAAACACTGTTGTCAGTGGCAACCGCTAGTCGACTTGAATATTGGCTTTCGATATCACCAGTGAATCCGGCGTGCTCAAGCTCTTTCAGAAAACTAAGAACAAGAGGATCGACATCAGTTTGCGAGTGTAATCTTGGTAACATTTGCTTCCTGCCCCTACGACGCTGATCCGATCAGCTGCGGGTTGTGTAATTATTTGCTCACTTCTCATACAAATTGGCGCTAAGCGAAAAATAACACCACAAAAGAGTTAGTGAAGTAATATTCTTTGAATTTCGTCACTTTACAACATTTAAAAAGACGAGCAAATCAGAATCTCGATACAATAATTAAACTTATGCTTTATTTTTTCACGCTTGATGCCTTACATTGGGGAACGAATCGCGTTTCTAGATGAGTTTTCAGAATGAAAAAAAATAAAATTGTGACCACTGAAGATATCCTTCTCAAACTTTGCCAGTCTGTTTCTGGCGTACTTACTTCGGCGACATCTTCTCAAGTAAATTATTCAGCAATGGTGCAAAAAATCCACAAGACTAGCCTCAAACCAGATTTTGGCTGTTTTGTTCTGTTTGATGGCGGATTTACCGGGCTAGTTGTGATTAATTTTACGGCAAAAGCCGCACTGGAGATCTACACCAACTACATGCGTAATATGGGCATGCCAGAAGAAGAACTGGCAATATCTCATACTTCTGACGAGGTAGGCGATGTTCTGGGTGAACTCATGAATCAACTGGTCGGAGACTTCACTAATAAAATTCGTAAAGACCTGCAAACGAACATCACACAAAACCAACCAAAAATGCTGGCGCTGAATAAGCAAGTTATCTTACAAGTTGATACCAACCTTGACCGCCCTCAAGCGCGCAGAGTGACGTTCTCCACCGAAAACAACAATATTTTCTATCTCGAGCTAGCAATGGATAAAACTGAGTTCATCCAACTGGAAGAGTTTGAAGTTGCTGAAGACGAAAACCCAGACGACATTTTAGAGGCAACACGTAAACAGTTGGCTGAGAAAGAATCTAAATCGTCGGGATCAAACGATGATGCCGATGACTTGCTCAACCAGCTCGGGTTGTAATTCTAACGAATCTTAATGAAGAATGGCTTCTTAGACACAAGTACGACTTCATACTGATTACGACGAACTAAAACGCCAGCCTCGCTTAATGCGAGGCTTCTTTTTATGTGCTGAAATTATCTTCAGTCCCACCTTGTATTTCGTTTTTATGTCAAAAAAGGTAATATGTCTGACTTCATAAATTTTCTGCTTTCGTTACTGGTTGTCGAT
>NZ_JADDYG010000530.1:20180-22096 GCF_015163535.1 Vibrio sp. OPT46
AGAAATTATCTTCAGTCCCACCTTGTATTTCGTTTTTATGTCAAAAAAGGTAATATGTCTGACTTCATAAATTTTCTGCTTTCGTTACTGGTTGTCGATGGATAAACAAAAAGCTCTGAAAAAAATCGCCAAGTGCTTAGAACTGGGCAATTCCGCTAATGTTAATGAGGCTGCCAATGCTATCAAAATGGCACATCGCCTCATGCTTAAATATGGTCTCGATAAAGACGATATTGAGTTCATCAGAATGGGAAAAACACAATCTTCTCATCTGCTACCAGCGAACATCAGTTCTACCATATTGCGAGTGATTCGCGGCATTAACACAAAATTCGGTGTCGAAGCAGTATTGTTGAATCACAAAGGGCTCAAACGTGTCGAATTTATCGGTGAAGCAGATCGCGCTATTTTTGCTGCATTTGCTTTCGATATTGTTTATCGCGAGATGAACGAAAGTACCGGACAATTCCGAAACAGCTTTGCTGGCACCGGCACCTCTTCTCAGGAAGTGACTCGCCGTGTGAACTCATTTGTATCTGGCTGGGTGGAAGGCGCGATTGAAAAATTGCCAATTATTTCTCCAGATGAAGAGTCGGCCAATAAAATTAATGACTATATTGATAAAGAATTCCAAAACATTGACCGCGAAACGTTCAAGAAGCAATTGAAAGAAGCGATGAAAAACCTAACTGAAGACTACGAAGTGGGCTTAAAGAAAGGTAGAAAGGTTTCAGTTAACCGTGGAGTGGGCGGCGAACAAGCACGTAAAATGTTGGGCGATTCATCGAAATAGCCAGAATAGTAAAGGATTCACATAAGCAGCAATGACTTCGATGTCTATGGGGCTTACTTTGAGAGCTTTGGCAGTATTGATAGGAATTTTCTTACATAAACTCTTATCAATCTTACTTTCTCATAACAAATATTAATGCTTGTTTATTCATAATTCGCATCCCATTATGAGGCATGGTTTCGCCTCAGTTTTATACGGAGATTTCCCTTGAAAAAGATGCCTATTGCACTAGCTCTAGTGCTAGCTCTTACTGGCTGTCAAGCCACTCAACGCCAAAATGCAACAACGGGTGAATACGAAACTAACTCCACCACGCAAGGCGCGCTTATTGGTGCGATCGCGGGCGCAGCAATCGGCCTAGCAACGGGTGATGATGCTAAAGAACGTCGTCAGCATGCACTCATTGGTGCAGCCGCAGGCGGAGCGACTGGCGCTGGCGTTGGTTACTACTTTGACCAACAAGAAGCGGAATTACGTCGCGCTTTGCTAAACTCTGGCGTACAAGTTCAGCGTGTTGGTGAAAATCAGCTTTTACTGCGTATGGAAAACGGTATCGGCTTCTCTTCAAGCTCTTACCAGCTTGATGCTAGTATCCATAATACTCTACGCGGTGTTGCTCGCATCCTAGTTGAGTACCCAGATACCAGTCTCGTTATTGATGGTTACACGGATAGCACAGGTAGTGAGTCATACAACCAAACGTTGTCAGAGCGCCGTGCAGAGTCCGTACGTCAATTCCTAGTATCTCAAAACGTTGCACCTGGTCGTGCAATTGCACGCGGCTACGGCGAACGTAACCCAATTTGCTCAAACCAAACTTCTGAAGGTCGTGCGTGCAACCGTCGTGTTGAAATCCAGATCTTGCCACTGAAGTAATTTGGTTGCACCATAACGGTAATAATAAAAAATTACCGGAGCAGGCCTAACCATTATCGTTAGGCCTGACATATTAATGTCTGTCAAAACGTCTGCCCTACTCTGCTTATTTAGCCTCAGCTTTTCTGGCTACTCACTTGCCTCTCAAGCTCCAAATGACCCCATCGAACAATACGAGTACGCACAACAATTATTGGCATCAAACGAAGCTGAAGCCTCACCAGAAACGCGCTACTGGCTAGAGCAA
>NZ_JADDYG010000530.1:22283-35599 GCF_015163535.1 Vibrio sp. OPT46
ACAACTTCTCAATTGACTGAAGCCTTGTATCAAATGGCTTCTCAGCATAATCCAGCAGCAGAACAAGCTTATAATCAACTGTTAGAGCAGCGCTTCAACCAACTGCGAGCTAAACAAGTCTCGCAAATAAAGTCGCTCGATAAAAAGGCTGAGCAAGCACAGGAAGAGAAAAGCGCAGTTGCAAACCCCAAAGTAGAACACTCGCAGTTTTTATGGCTGATCTGGCTAGCGGCGATACTAATCATCAGCGGCTTAAGTT
This sequence comes from Vibrio sp. OPT46, assembly GCF_015163535.1. NCBI lineage: Bacteria > Pseudomonadati > Pseudomonadota > Gammaproteobacteria > Vibrionales > Vibrionaceae > Vibrio > Vibrio sp. OPT46. The sequence goes on from NZ_JADDYG010000530.1 coordinate 22,543, forward strand.
TTCTCGTAATCAAGAAACTTAAGCAGAATAGAAAAGCGCTTGAAGCCAAAGAGGAAAGCCAAAATCAACGAATGGCGAAAAAAATAAAAGAGCTAGAGTTTACGAACAAGCAACTGAAACGCCAGCTAGAGAAAGTATTCAAAGAATTTAAGAAATCCAAAACCCAGGCAGAGAACCATAAGCTAAGCGTCGCGTGTGCTATGTTTGGCTACACACCACAACACATCCCTGATTTACAAGCAATCAAGCTACGCTATAGACAGCTATCAAAGCTTTATCATCCTGACACAAGAGGCAGTGAAGAAGAAATGAAGCGACTCAATCATGCCTTTAAGCTCGTCTCACAAAATGTTACAAAACAGTAAAAATAGGTCAGGATACTTTGGCTAGCATGCTTTTAGACCTATATAATCAAGCGCCGCAATCGATCTCCCTCTCAAACAAATTAACAGACATTTAACTTAAGTCGCGCTTTTATGCCATAATGCCCGGCGCAAAATAACACCTAACGACTCAAATTAATCTAGGTGGGGAGAAAATCAATGTTCACTGAAGAAGGCACCTGTGATTGGTGTAAAAAACCTAGCCTTGTAACTCGTCACGATTATTTAGATGGCAAGCACCACTACTCATGTAAAGCTTGTTACGACATGGCGAAAATCGACGTGCGCCTATTTAACCAAGGCGAATTACAAATGCGCGAACGCTTGCAACGAGCGAGCTAAGCAAGACGGAATCAACGGAACTGATTTTCAAAGGCGCCTCTTAAGGCGCTTTTTTGATCGGCCAAGCCCTATTTCCAATCTCTATCTCGTATTCCCTCCTATCTTACATAGCACGTCGCATCGGTTATCAGCCCTCTCCCACTGTATACAAACCATTGTCCGTGAAAAACACCTGTATATACAGTAGTAAACCCCTGTATGTCTCTCGTCCAGTTTTCTACTCACCTCACATTTTTAAATTGATGTTAGACATATCAAAAATGAAAAACAACCACATAAATTCAATTACTTAGAATCAAATCCTTTTATTTCCTTCTCAAAAAACCGCAAATAACTTTTGAGAAACTGGTTGATCAGGTCACCAAAACAAACTACTGTATACACATACAGCATGTATAAAGGAACAGTAAGATGCAGTTACAAAGTCAATCTCATACATACTCTCGTTACAACGTATTGGCACAAGCAACTAAGCCCATGGCCGTTTCGGATCAGCTTCTATCTAAGCTGGCTGTTTTATCGCAGCAGAAACAATGGATTTTGTTTACAGCAGACTGCCCTCGTCCAGACTTTGAACAACTCACTGCTTCTAATATTTGCTGTAAAAACGTTATTCAAATGAAGCCCTCTCAACAGCTTTCAGAAGTCGAGATCGTGATAAAAGCCATCCGCTCAGGCAATGCCAGTGCTGTTGTCGCATCCAATAAAATTGCACTTATGAATCAATCTATGTTGCGCGACATGGCGCAGCGCTATCAGTGTGAAGTCTTTTTCGTCGAAGGCAGAGTTAATAAGTACCACTAATAAGTTCGACGTTATCCATCCTGCATCTCGCCTCCTTTTTAAGGGGGCTTTTTTTGTATTAAAGAAAACAGGCAAACGTTTGCTTTTTCTCTGGCGAGTTAAAATAGTTCTGGTATGATGCCCACATTCGATTTATTCAGCGCCCACATTTTGCTGAATATCTTCTCTTTCTGACGTTTGATTAAGATGATAGGAATGTCGCAATGAGCCTTGCTAATCAAGTACTTGCCGTCAATGACGACCTGCCAATTCGCACCCATAAACCCGTTCATAGTGGAAAAGTTCGTTCAGTTTACTGGTTAACTGAAGAAGACAGCACCCGACTGATCAAAGAAAAAGGATACAATGTCGCTCCAGATGCGCCTTTGGCTATCATGGTGATTAGCGACCGAATCTCTGCATTCGATTGTATTTGGCATGCTGAAGGTGGTCTTAATGGTGTCCCGGGTAAAGGGGCTGCGCTTAATGCGATTTCTAATCACTGGTTCAAACTGTTCAAAGAAAATGGCTTAGCAGATAGCCATATTCTAGACATTCCTCACCCTTTTGTTTGGATTGTACAAAAAGCCAAACCGGTAAAAATCGAAGCCATCTGCCGCAAATACATCACGGGTTCGATGTGGCGCGCTTACGCAAATGGCGAGCGCGAGTTTTGTGGAATCCAACTTCCTGAAGGGTTAGGAAAAGACAAAGCACTGCCAGAGTTGCTAATGACCCCATCCACAAAAGGCATTCTAAAAGGCATTCCCGGTGTGCCAGAAGCGGATGACGTAAATATTACTCGTCAAAACATCGTAGACAACTACGAAGCATTTAACTTCTCAAGCGCTGACGATATCGCACTCTACGAAAAATTGCTGAAAGAAGGCTTTAACGTTATCAGCCAAGCGTTAGAAGAAATCGACCAAATCTTTGTCGATACCAAATTCGAATTTGGTTATGTTCATGATGCTGCTGGCAATGAAAAGCTGATTTACATGGATGAAGTGGGTACACCAGACTCGTCTCGTATATGGGATGCTAAAGAGTACCAAGCAGGTCACATCGTAGAGAACTCAAAAGAAGGTTTCCGCCAGTTCCTACTTAACCACTTCCCTGACCCAGATATCTTGCTAAACAAAGAACGTATGCCTGAGCGCGAAGCTCTCGCTCGTGATAATGCTTTGCCCGTCGAATCTTTGATGGCGATTTCGAGCACTTACATTGGTATTGCCGAGAAGATTACAAGCAAGCCGATTCATTTGAGTGAGAATCCGAAAGCGGAAATCATCGAGGTTCTGAGCAAAGAATACGGATTGATTGACTAGCACTGTCGCTAGATTGCTAAACGCTTTCCAATAAAAAGTCCGCACTAGCCTGCGGACTTTTTTCGTATTAGGCTCACCTTAGCCGATATTTAACGTAGTGCCATCTGTTGTAGAGGCTGACTTGGTCGTCACCTGATATGTTTTGTCTTTAATCGTTGATACGAAATACCAGGTCGACTCTGCCTTGTCGGGCGTAAAAGTAACGCGCATAAAGCCACGCTGTTTGATGTCTGCCCACTGTAATTCTGACACTAAGTGCGGCAGCGTGTATTCCATTTGAGCGATCGCAACAGGGTCTAACGCGAGGTAGGCCTCTAACCCAGGGGAACTCACAGAGCTAGTCGCAAACTCTACCCCGATAGGATGCTTAGATATGTCTTTAAGCTCACTTGCCCATGCGTTGTGCGTATCTCCTGCCAAGCAGACAAAGTTACCACTGCTGGCTTTGGCCAGTTGATAAACTTTCTCTCGCTCAACGTAGTAACCATCCCATGCATCTAGGTTATATGGCAAAGCAATGGTATCTAAACTTGGGTCAGAGAGATAACCCGTAATCGCAGAGTTTACCGCTAATAACGCCTCTGTTTTTTGTTCTTCAGTGGCAGTAAACAATTGAAACATCGCGGTCATAACCGAACTTGGCAACTCCATACGAGACATTAACACTTGTTGCCCTAGCACATTCCAAGTTGCGTCGTGCGTACTGAACGCATCCATCAGCCAAGCGAGTTGGTCACCGCCTAACAGCTCTCGGTCATGACTGCGCGACTGAGCAACTAAACCGCCAATAGCTTCCATCGTTGGTGAGCTGAGCGAGAAATAATCCAACGGTTTATCACGCCCCACAAGTCGCGTGTCGAGCATCATCAAATTGACTAAACCTCCAAACGAAAACTGACGGTAAATCAGCATGTTTGAGAAAGTGTTTTCACGAACGGGCAACCATTCTGTCCACGCGGCAGCCGCAGCTGCACGACGATCATTAAAACTGCCTTCCTCTTCTTGATGGTTTTCCGCACCATTTTTCCAACTATCATTTGCAAGCTCATGGTCATCCCAGACTGCAATCATTGGTAGGCTCGCATGTAACGCTTGCAGATCAGCATCTTGGCGATATTGCGCATACCGTTTTCGGTAATCATCTAAGGTAATGCATTCAGTGCCTTTGCTTGGCTCTCGCCCTAGTGCCTCAGCATCTTCATTAGCGTAGCCACCAGCACCATACTCATATATGTAATCACCGAGATGAAGCACCACATCAAACGGGTCTTGCTCATGTTGATTTAAAATCTCTCGGTACACATGGAAATAGCCAGCAGGATAGTTTGCACAAGAAACAACCGCCATGGATGCCTTTTCTACACCATCTTCTGGTAATGTTTGAGTTTGCCCGACTTCGCTAGTGACATCACCAACCATGAATCGATAGTAGTAACGAGAATTTGCGTTGAGATTTTGAACATCGACTTTTACCGTGAAATCTCGGCTCGTGTCTGTGGCAAAAGTGCCACTTTGCACGATATCAGTAAAATTTTCGTTAGATGAAACTTGCCAGTTTACATCTGCGTAGCTCGCTGAGGTTGTAACACGAGTCCAAATGATTACTTGTGTTTGAGTAGGATCTCCACTCGCCACTCCGTGCTCAAAGGTAACCGCAACAGATTCACTAGCATCGCTACCACAGCCCACCAGCCCGGTAACAATCGCCGTTGAAGAGGCAGCTTTCATAAAGTCTCGACGAGACAAAGACATATTGACTTCCTTTCTTATTGTGTTTGTTTTTATGCCCAAATGACGTGGTGACTCAATCATCCTTGTGTGCCAATAAGGGACGTTAATTCGAACTTACAGTACCAACCACTTAGTCGGTAATTTGTCCTAAAAACACAAAGTTAGAAGCTAGTTATGACAATTGCATTTCCAAACGTTACATTTTTGTTAATTTAAGTGCAAATACTCTATATTCATCACACTTCCAAGACCTGTGACAAAAACCTCAAAATAAAAAAGCGACCTACTTTGAGGTCGCTTTTCATTGCACTATTGTTAAGTAGTACATCGATGAAGTGGAAATACTCAGCCTAAAACTTGATGTTAAGAACATCTTGTTCTGACGTATCCACCTTCAACTGACTGCGAGATTCTATGTACTCGATTTGCTGAACATCGAGCGAATATGGCATAACGACTCGCAATTCATTGATCCCTTCATGTTTAGCTAACTGGGTTAAGCGGACCAAATTGGATTCATCACTTTTACGAGAAGACATCGATTTTAATGCGGCATCCCACAACCGATCTTCAGGCTTGCTCAATTCCGCAATGTTCTGTTTCCACATCAAACCGAAAATAGGCGCGATGGTGGCAAATGCCTCTAAGAAGGTCCATTTTTTACTACCTGTCGCCCCTAAAAAGCTAGTGTAGTCGAATTCAATGCACGTCTTTCCTTGTTGATCCATTCTATGCCCCCGACACTCGAAAATGAGATATACCAAATATCGTTCAACTGTTTTGATATAGCAATGGGATATAAAACATTCGTCTTTTATGCCCTAATTTACATACAAAAGGAAATATTAAAACCAGCTTTGTAACAACTGATGTACAGCTTCGCCATATATAAGCATTCAATTGATTAATATTTCAATTAAGAAACTAAAAACAACACGTAAGTAACGATATCAATATGAAATCATTATAGATTCACCAAGAAAATATCAATTCTTGTCACAACGTCATCCCCCGACCTACTTTACATCAATCACTCGACTGGCCTTTTTATACTGTATCTTCCAACCAGCCCAACGTGGCAGCTCCCAACGCTTCGGGTCTCCCTTACGGTTTCCCTCTCGATAAACGACCTGTACCAGCTTACGAGACGCGTAATACTCGACATCTAGTTGGAGTTCTGGCAGCGAAAGTTCTAAAGGGTACTGCTCCGTGAAATCGTCGTATTCCCATTCTGGAACACCGTTAAATTTTAAGTCTTCTGGTTCAAACAACGCCATATCATCGGTGTTTTCAACGCCTAATGTTTCCAACTGATCCTTTAACCAGCTAGAAAATGTCAAGGAGGCCAAGTCGTTAACCTCTTCTCCTTCGGCATTAAGGCCCAATGCGTTGTAGAGTTTCCAGTGTTGGATTTGCTGTTTTCTTTGAGAAGCAAAACCTGGTAACAGTGTCTCGTCTTCTATCATTTCGACAATAGACTGAACTGCCACATCACCTTTTAACGCTTGATGTTCAGTACAGATTATTCGCCCGGCGTAGACCAAGTGCATCGTTGCTCTTGAGGTCTCTTCTTCATAATTCGTCTCACCTTGTTGCCACTCCCCTAGCTCAAGTTCGCGTAATAACGTCAGCGGGATAGGCATCATAACCGATGCGAGGTTTAGTGTTTGCTTAACACCTCGTCCTGGCACGCTATGGCTATCTAGCACGATGGCCGCTTCTTCTTTATCAGGAAAGCGGCTGTTACGCCCAACCAGCATCTCGACTACGCCATTTCCTAGAGCATCCCTTCGACGAGCTCGTCGGACAAACACAAGCTCAGGGTGCAATGAGGCGATGGAGAAAAAGAGCGCTTCACGTTTATATCGAGAGGCAACGTCAAGTTCCGGCAATTCAAACACTTCTCGCATTTGTTTCGCTAAACCTTGTGCCTCTTCGAGCGCGCTAGCATCAATGATAATGCCTGAGAGTTGCTCCCCCCGAACCAAACGGATCAGTAAAGAGGCATCACATCCGTATGGCTCATCTTGAGATAGAAGCTCAGCGACTTCACCACTTTGTCGCTGATAGAGCTGCGCAGGCACAGATAAGGCGGCAGCCAAATCAATCATTGCTTCCTTCTCTGGCTTCGCTTGAATTCTGGTAACGAGATCGGCAAACAGTGCATCAATAGGTAGTGGATATACTTTTCTCCCGTGCTGCGTGACATTGCCATCCTCATCAATCGCTTCCATGGATAACAACGTCGAATGAGATGCCTCTAGCGACTTTGGGGGAATTGAGTCGAGAAAATCGAGTGTTGAGAGACGGTACCCACAACAAGCCGCTGCCAGCATGGGCTCGACGAGCTCTTCTCTGTGTAATTCTGGAGGTGTCACCAACTCTAAAGGCGCGTGCTCACCATATAGACGAATACAAGCCCCTTCGGTAACGCGACCTGCTCGCCCCATTCGCTGCGCGGCACTGGCCTTAGAAATGTTGGTTAATGTCAGTGCTGTACGTCCATTTCGTTGTACAGTTCTGCGCTCTAAACCACTATCGATTACCACACGGATATTAGGAATGGTCAGAGAGGTTTCCGCGACGTTGGTTGCCAATACGACTTTCCGTTGCTTTTGTACCGTCAGCGCACGATGTCGTTCTTCATCACTGACCGAGGCATGAAGTTTAACCACCATGACATCGCCGCAACTTTGTAGCATCTGAGCACATTGGGTGATCTCTTTGCGTCCTGGGAGAAAAACAAGAATATCGCCACCTTCATCTTCCAGTGCTTCTTTTACCGCTCCGACAACCTCCTGTTCACATCCCTTTTTGTTCGGTAAATAGCGGCTGTCTGTGGAACGATGTGTCACCGTGACTGGAAAGCAACGTCCCTCCGAACGCAGACGCTTAGCATTCAGGTAACGAGCAAGCTTTTCGCCTTCTAAGGTAGCGGAAGTGACGATCAATCGATGTTGATTTCCTTGCTTCAAAATGGCGGTTAATAGATCAATATCCCAGCGTCGCTCGTGAAATTCGTCCACTATCACGACATCAAAGTCTGCTAGCTTGTTTTCCGAAAACCAACGCAGTGCAACCCCCGGAGTGACAAATACAACTTCGGTTTTTTCATCAAAGTAGGCATGAAGCTTGATCGCGTAACCGACTTTGCGACCTATTGGCTCTCCAGATTGCTCCGCAAGAAATTCAGCCAGCGAGGTACAAGCAATTCGACGTGGTTCAATAACCAGAACGCGTCCGTGTTTTGCCGCCCACATGGGCAAGCGGGTAGATTTACCCGACCCGGTTTCGGCTTCCACCACAAGATGGTTAAGCCTTACATGATGGTCAAACTCAGCTTGCAGGCTGTCGATAGGTAGTTGAAACATAGAAATTGGATTTGATTTGATGATGCAAAACATTATACCCAAGTAAAAAAATCCTGCTTTAGGTATCTCTAAACAACCAATATTGCCGATATTTTCGTCGGTATCTGAATTTTTTTGCGACATTACATTGATGTGCATCAACGCATGTTTACAACTAAATAGTGAACCCGTTAAAATTTGGTGCGCATCCTTCAACCCTACATAAGGCACCCAATGAACAACGATAAACGCCCACTATATATTCCATATGCGGGTCCGGCTCTTTTAGCAACCCCTCTTTTGAACAAAGGCAGTGCATTCTCTGCTGAAGAACGTAGTTCATTCAACTTAGAAGGTCTGCTTCCAGAGTCGACCGAAACTATCCAAGAGCAGGTGGAACGTGCCTACCAGCAATACAAAAGTTTCGAAAGCGATATGGATAAACACATTTATCTGCGTAATATCCAAGACACCAACGAAACATTGTATTACCGCCTAGTGCAAAATCACATTTCTGAGATGATGCCTATCATCTACACGCCGACTGTTGGCGCAGCATGTGAAAACTTCTCTAACATTTACCGTCGTGGTCGCGGTCTGTTCATTTCATACCCGAACCGTGACCGTATTGACGACTTGCTGAACAACGCAGCAAACCACAACGTTAAAGTGATTGTTGTGACAGATGGAGAACGTATCCTTGGCTTGGGTGACCAAGGTATCGGCGGCATGGGTATTCCTATCGGTAAACTGTCACTATATACCGCGTGTGGTGGTATCAGCCCTGCTTACACGCTACCAATCGTGCTTGATGTGGGTACCAATAACCCGCAACGCTTAGCTGATCCGATGTACATGGGTTGGCGTCATCCTCGTATTACGGGTGCAGAATACGATGCATTTGTAGAAGAGTTTATCCAAGCGGTACAGCGCCGTTGGCCTGATGCTTTGATCCAGTTCGAAGACTTTGCTCAGAAAAATGCGATGCCTCTTCTAGAGCGTTACAAAGACCGCGTGTGTTGCTTCAATGATGATATTCAGGGTACTGCAGCTGTTACTGTTGGCTCTCTACTTGCCGCCTGTAAAGCAGCAGGAACTCAGCTTTCTAAACAACGTATTACCTTCCTAGGCGCAGGGTCTGCTGGTTGTGGTATCGCAGAAGCGATCATCGCACAAATGGTATCGGAAGGAATTTCTGACGAGCAAGCTCGCTCACAAGTTTACATGGTTGACCGTTGGGGTCTGTTACAAGAAGGCATGCCTAACCTTCTTGATTTCCAACAACGCTTGGTGCAAAAGCATACCAATACGAAAGAGTGGGAAAATGAAGGAAATGGCTTCTCACTACTCGATGTTATGCGTAACGCCAAGCCAACGGTACTAATTGGTGTTTCTGGTGCGCCTGGCCTATTTAGCCAAGAAGTCATCGAAGAAATGCATAAACACTGTAAGCGTCCGATTGTCTTCCCATTGTCGAACCCAACAAGCCGCGTGGAAGCGACACCGAACGACATCATTCGTTGGACAAATGGTGAAGCACTGGTTGCAACAGGTAGCCCATTTGAGCCAGTGGTTCATGAAGGTCGCACTTACCCTATTGCACAATGTAACAACAGCTACATCTTCCCAGGCATTGGCCTTGGTGTACTTGCTGTCAATGCAAAACGTGTCACTGACGAGATGCTAATGGAATCAAGCCGCGCGCTCGCAACATGTTCTCCTCTAGCAATCAACGGTCGTGGGGCTCTACTTCCACCACTAGAAGAGATCCACTTAGTATCGAAAAAAATCGCATTTGCCGTTGGTAAAAAGGCAATTGAACAAGGTGTCGCATTAGAAATTACTGATGAAGCATTGAACGTGGCAATTGAACAGTCGTTCTGGCAACCTGTTTACCGCCGTTACAAACGCACTGCGTTCTAAGCTTGAGACAATTCGTTTAATAATTAGCCCCTACCATGTAGGGGCTTTTATTTTTTTATCATCCTAACCAGATTTTGGCATAAATGGGCTTCTCTCTTTTTGTTTCTATCAGATATGATGAGAACTACATTTTTAGTTAAGGATATAAAACGTTTTGTTATTTTCTCGCATAAGATCAAAGTGGAAGCTGAAATTTTCCTGGAAGCGATTTGCTTTGATTTTGTCGATCTCTGCACTTAGTCTGCTTGTTTCTGTTATTGCCATCGACCGGTGGGTGGTTTTACAAGCCAAAGAGAGCATTTTCACTGAATACGAGCAAATCCCTCAACATGAGGTTGCCGTAGTTCTTGGTACCAGTAAATACATCGGAAAGATCCTCAACACTTACTACACTCATCGCATTAATGCGGCGATTGAGCTTTACAACCAAGGTAAAGTAAAACAGTTTTTATTGAGTGGTGATAACGCCCACCGTTCATACAACGAACCGTGGACAATGAAACGCGACTTACTTAAAGCAGGCGTGCCTGAAGAAGTGATTCACCTTGATTATGCTGGCTTTCGTACCTTAGATTCGATTGTACGAGCAAAAAAAATTTTTGCTTCGGAGCGATTTCTGATTGTGACTCAACGCTTTCACTGCGAACGCGCACTGTTCATCGCTGATGCTTACAGCATTGATGCACAGTGTCTCGCGGTAGCAGGGCCGACGGCCAACAAGCAAAAAACATCGATGCGTGTTCGAGAACTGCTAGCCCGTGTGAAAGCGTTTTTAGACCTGTATATTATCAATACGCAGCCTAAGTTTCTTGGCCCTCAAGAACCTATCGTCGCAGTAAAAGAGCCAAATAAAGCAGCTAACGAGCCTCTTCAAGTCCCCGTCGAATAGAGGAATAACGTGGCTCACAAGCCTAGTAACATTTCTATAAAACAAATGGGTAGTTTTCTACCCATTTCCAATTCTCAACATCACACTTTCTAATTTGCTCTACGATTCAGGCAAAACTCTTTTTCGCATTCAAAGTAACATTTCATCAATAAATAACTACAAGTCAGTTACTTTGCCATAAAAAAACCGACAAAAGGCAATGCAAAAGGAGCACTACCCATGACCGCACTCGCTGTGACATTGAAGAATTGGTTCTTCACTCGCAACAGCATGATTTTGAACGCGAATATCCTATTGTTCATTATCTTGTTTAATACCTTACCCTTTGAACCACAAGTAGTAACCGGCCTGAGCATCTTAGTTTTTGTTGCTATTTTGTGGCTAACCGAAGCGATTCACGTCAGCATTACTGCGCTGCTCATACCACTACTTGCGGTATTTTTGGGTGTGTTCAACACTCAAGCCGCACTGAATAACTTTTCCAACTCCATCATTTTTCTATTTTTGGGTGGTTTTGCACTAGCTGCGGCTCTACATAAACAAAAGTTAGATCAAGCTATTGCAGATAAAGTACTATTGCTGGCAAGAGGAAAAATGTCTGTCGCTGTATTCATGCTATTTGGTGTGAGTGCTGGCCTGTCAATGTGGATTTCAAACACCGCCACCGCCGCGATGATGTTACCGCTTGTGCTGGGTGTGATGACAAAGCTAGACGCTAAGAAAAACCACAACACCTTTTTGTTTGTTCTACTCGGTATCGCTTACAGTGCTTCAATTGGTGGTATTGCAACACTGGTTGGTAGCCCACCAAACGCAATTGCAGCAGCTGAAGTTGGCCTTAGCTTCACTGAATGGATGAAGTTTGGTGTACCTATTTCCCTAGTATTAATGCCAATCGCTATCCTCGTATTGTACACGATGACTAAGCCTGACCTTAGCCACAAGTTTGACCTTGACCATCAACCAGTCGAATGGACAAACGGCAAAATGATTACGTTGGCGATTTTCTTACTGACCGTGACGTTGTGGATATTCAGTAAGCCTATTAACGCTATGCTGGGTGGCTTCGCGAAGTTCGATACTCTTGTAGCTATTGGCGCCATCCTTCTACTTGGTGCTTCTCGCGCCGTCGAGTGGAAAGATATTGAGAAAACAACCGACTGGGGTGTGTTAATCCTATTTGGTGGTGGTATCTGTCTGAGTAACGTCCTAAAAGCAACCGGAACAAGCGTATTTTTAGCTCATAGCTTGTCAGGCTTCCTTGAGCAAGCCGGTATTCTCTTAACGATTCTTGCAGTGGTTGCTTTTGTTGTCTTCTTAACTGAGTTTGCGAGTAACACCGCCAGTGCTGCGCTACTTGTCCCTGTATTTGCGACCATTGCAGAAGCCTTAGGCATGTCTCCGGTTATTCTCTCTGCACTGATTGCCGTCGCTGCATCTTGTGCATTTATGTTACCAGTTGCAACACCTCCAAACGCGATTGTGTTCGGTACGGGTCATATCAAGCAAAAAGAAATGATGCGAATTGGTTTCGTATTAAACATTGCCTGTATTGCTGCACTAACGCTTTTCGCTTGGTTGTTCTGGTAAAAATAGCAAGTTCGATTAGCATTACACTGCTGCTCACGGTAATCGTATCGATAACCCAAACTTCCCCCCCTAAGTGGTGTTCAGCAGTTTCCCTCTTGGTGGCCAGTTGGCCACCTTTTTTCTTTCCTTTTAGTGAACGACTATCAGGCTTGCTTCTTTTCGCAAGCAAGTAAACCATAATGAGCTTCCACTCGGTTGCGACCATTGCGCTTCGCCTGATACAACACTTCGTCAGCTCTCGCCATGGTTTCTGAGACGCGTTCATTCTGCATTTGGGCAACGCCAATACTGCAAGTTAATGATTCACCGTGCACCCACAAATGATCCTCCACATTTTTGCGAATCATTTCTGCCTTCTCTAGCGCTTGTTCAATATTGGTATCAGGGCAAAATACGACAAACTCTTCGCCGCCCCAACGAACGAGTCGATCGTCTGAGTAAATAGAAGTCGCTACCACCATGACAAATTCGCGCAATATGTCATCCCCCATTTGGTGCCCAAATTTGTCGTTCACCTTTTTAAACTTATCCAAGTCCAAATAGAGAATACTGAAGGTGTTATGCCCCCAGCGAACCTGACGAGATTGTTGTTCCAGCCAGTGTTGCACAGCATATCGGTTCATCGCGCCCGTCAAAGCATCTCGATGCGCTAACTCTGCAAACTCATAGTTTTGAGCTCGCAAAGTATCATTCACCTTCTCCAAATGACGGTGACGCTTTTGCGCTTTTTCATAAGCC
>NZ_JADDYG010000530.1:35652-53057 GCF_015163535.1 Vibrio sp. OPT46
ACTCTATTTTTTCGTAACTCATGCAGAGAAAAAGCCAGTCCAAGCGCCATCCAAGAGAGTAATAATGCATACAACAATGTTTCTTGCGCAAGGTAAGCGCCTTCAAACTCAATTTTATCAATCACAATTCTATGTTTACCAAGTGCCGCACCAGACCCAGTTGCAATATCAATACGTGTGATGTTTGAAAATTCAGGTGCAGAGTGCTCAATCGCGACTCCGTTATCCGCTAACCACCAGGTCATCACCTGAAGATTTTTAATCGGAATTTCGACAATATCGCTCGAACCCGACGGAGAAAACTGCATGCCATTATATTTAATGGTGTACTCGTCGTCCGGCTTGGAATACTCAGAATTATAATTGCGAAGATACAAACGTAGGTCGTGGCTAGGGTTAGCCCCTATTCCTGCCTCTTCATATCGCACCTTCAATCGAATCGTATGGTAGTTGGAAAGGTCAATACCCTGTGTTGGCGTTGCTGAATCGGTATAAACCGAGATTCCGCAGTAAGGCCAAGCATACGAGCTCTGCTTTAGTTCACAGCTAAGAACTAGGCTTTGCCGATCGTATGTGATATCAGCCTCACTCACACCTCCTTCACTGGCATCTTTAGTTGCATAGATATTGAAATGCTCAGGTGTAATGGTCAGCTTTCGCGTATCGCCAAGCACACTATAAAGGGCAACCAAGCTGATAGTGCAAATAGAAAGAGCAAAGATAAAGTTATGGATCCACTTCATGGGCAAGTGACCTGCTGAGATTATATGCAATACGTGAGGTTCAATAATTTCAAAAAATGAAATCAAGGTGATTTATCAAGAAATAAAATCACTTTCTCATTCAATTCTTAGTTTCGACACATAGTAACGGATTTTGAACCGTTATCACGTTTTAAAATTTCTAAAAAGTGCAGCTCAACTTCTATTTGCGAAGCATTTCACAGCCATAATTTTTAGAAAATAAAACACGATGCATAATAATTTAGTGCAAGACATTTACTTTAAAGCTCCTGTCAACCCTGCATCTCTTCTCCACTTCAGTATATACTGTGCAAAAACACAATAATGAGTAATGTCATGTCATTAATTGCAACTGGCACGCTAAACAAAATGCGTGCTTCTCTGGACGGTGCCGTCAACTACCGTCTTCCTGTCGGTGAGGAAGAAATCGACTTAACTCCGTTTCTGGGTAAAACGCTCACACTGACTCACACTGGCAATATTTTTTGTTGCTCATGTGGAAAGAAAACGAAAAAGAGTTATTCGCAAGGCCACTGTTTTGTATGCATGAAAAAGCTAGCAAGCTGCGACATGTGTATCATGAAGCCAGAGACCTGCCACTACGATCAAGGGACTTGTCGCGAACCACAATGGGGTGAAGAGAATTGCATGGTGGATCACTTTGTCTACCTGTCCAACACATCCAGCTTAAAAGTTGGTATTACTCGTCATACTCAAATCCCGACTCGTTGGATTGACCAAGGCGCGACTCAGGGCTTGCCAATTTTTAAAGTAAAAACTCGCCATATCTCCGGTTTAATTGAAGTTGAACTGGCGAAACATATCGCAGACAAGACCAATTGGCGCACACTGCTTAAAGGTGACGGTGAACCTATGGCATTGCAGGACCGTTTTGCTGAGCTATTGCCTTTAGTCGAAGAGAAAATTGCCGAGATAAAACAGCAATTCGGCGAAGATGCCATTGAAGTATTAAACGAAAGCATTACCGACCTTAGCTACCCGGTACAACAGCACCCAACGAAGATCACTTCGCATAACTTCGATAAAAACCCGGTTGTTACTGGCACTTTGCAAGGCATTAAAGGTCAATACCTCATCTTTGATACTGGCGTTATTAATGTAAGAAAATTCACTTCCTATGAAGTTGAAGTTAGTGAGTAATCGCTTGTAAAACGCGTTGATTCAAATAAAAACGAAAAAAGCTCGAGTTTGACTCGAGCTTTTGTTTTTCTATTAGGAAGAAATCGTTAGTTATGCGTCAAGGATGCTTTCTAGCACATCGAATAACATATCGACTTCTTCTATTGTGTTGTAATGCATACAACCAATTCGCACTACACCACCCGATTCTTCTAAACCAAGTTGACGAACTAAGCCCAACGCATAAAAGTGACCATTCCATACACAAATGTTATGTTCACCCAGTGTTTTCGCGATGAACTCTGGAGAATATCGGTCAAACGTTAGCGCAAAAGTTGGCGTGCGGAGTTGGCTATCTTCCTTTGCGATACCGAATAGATTGACACCATCTAATGCATTCAAACGCTGTAAGAAACGCTCACTCAAGCGCTGTTCATGTTGTTCATACAGTTGGTAGCTTTGCTCCAATCGTTGGCGAAGAGGTAAACCGACTTCACCAAATTGAGCCAGATACTCAACCGCAGAAACGACACCAGCAAGACCTTCAAAACTTTGCGTTCCTGTTTCAAATCGACCTGGGCCTATATTAGTGGCAGGCTCGACTTTGTAAGGGCGAATACTGTGGAGCCACTGATCGGCTATGTAAGCAATACCAACGTGCGGTCCGAAAAACTTGTAAGCTGAGCAAGCTAAAAAGTCACAACCTAACGCTTGAACATCAACCAAATGATGAGGCGCATAATGGACGGCATCCACATAAACTTGTGCCCCAACATTGTGCGCCATGCTGACTACTTGCTGTACATCCACAATAGAACCCGTCGTGTTCGATGCATAAGTCACAGCGACAAGGCGCGTTTTATCAGAAAGAAGGCGGCTTAAATGCTCCATATCCAGCGTACAATCTTCTTCGTTGATACGAACTTGATGAACCGTAACGCCTTTATCTTCTGCCGCTTGCTGCCAGCTGGATACATTTGAATAGTGATCCAAAGCGGAGACAATGATCTCATCTCCTGCTTGCCAATCTCGACTAATCGCGCGACTAAGCTGAAAGGTTAGTGAGGTCATATTGGCACCGAAGACAATATTGCCAGATGAAGGGGCATTAAGTAGCGCCTGAGCCGACTCACGCGCATTTTGCATTACGTCAACGGTCACTTGGCTAGAAAAATAATGCCCGCCTAAGTTAGCGTTGAAACGACCTAAATACCCAACCATGCTGTCTAGTACTGGTTGAGGCACTTGTGAGCCACCTGGACCATCAAAAAACGTCACGGGCTTGTCGTTGTGGTATTGAGCCAACGCCGGAAATTGCTCTCTGATCTGATTAAGATTGAAGTTCATTACGCTTATCCGTAGCAGTAAGTACAAATACATCCATATGGCCCGCTTCGTCATCAATAACAGAGCGGATTGGGCACGCGTTATGCCACAGCTTGCTATCAGCCAAGATTGCGACCTCTCCGGTTTCTAGCACTTTACGGAAAAATGGGGCTTGGTTATGGCTGCTGTACAGCATGATGTCGCCACCGATGATGTTATGGCGTCCCACACCAACCATTGCAATGTGATCAAAACCGTCTTGGTGCACACCTTCAGG
Organism: Vibrio sp. OPT46; assembly: GCF_015163535.1. Classification (NCBI taxonomy): domain Bacteria; kingdom Pseudomonadati; phylum Pseudomonadota; class Gammaproteobacteria; order Vibrionales; family Vibrionaceae; genus Vibrio; species Vibrio sp. OPT46. The sequence continues at coordinate 39,139 of NZ_JADDYG010000530.1, forward strand.
TGCTACTTGGGTTTCTTCTTCCAGTGCCCTGATACGGATTTGGTGAATTTCTATTTCTTGACCGTTTGGCAGATGATTCACATTGACAAACAATTCACACATTTCCCGAAAGCCATCGCTGGTAAGAATATCCTTCTCAATTGGCTCGAATTGTCTTACTACATCACCTTGAAATCGGTTGATATCAGAGGATTGAACAAAGCTATTTTTATTTAAGTCGATGACTTTGCCGTTATCAAAACCAACCACAGAATAACGTCGTAGTCGATACTGACCATCTGCATGTTCGGTACGAGGCAGTTCTTCAAACGATGGGGAAAGCTGCTCAATTGCTGCCATGCTGAGCTGTGTTAAATGTAGAGTATTCTCACGTGAATGTAACATCATTTGCTCCTTTAATGAGGCACATTAATTAACATTTAATTTACACACTAGGTTACGCAAATATTCTGCAATTACCAGCTTTTAACGTCGATAGCTTCAACAAAACGACGAAAACAACATAACAAACCAAATCAAACCACAAAAACAGAGCCATGTTTCAGTTTTACGCTTTGACAATATTTGAAACTAGACTTCTCTACTACGAATAGAATTTTATGCTAGAAGTCAACGTTCTCTATCAATATTTAGTGGGTTCTAATCTATAACCAATTATTCGATCACAATCGTTGTTTATGCTTTTAAAGCACTAAGAATTTCCATACAATCGAGGGAAATGTTACGCCCTTTTTGGAGCCATAATGAGCGACGTAAAACACTGTAAATTATTAATTCTTGGTTCTGGTCCTGCAGGATACACAGCTGCCGTCTACGCAGCGCGTGCAAACTTAAACCCTGTGCTTGTGACGGGAATGCAACAAGGTGGTCAGCTAACCACCACAACTGAAGTTGAAAACTGGCCAGGCGATGCTGAGGGACTGACAGGTCCAGCATTGATGGATCGCATGAAAGAACACGCCGAGCGTTTCGAAACTGAAATCGTATTTGATCACATCAATGAAGTAGAGCTATCACAACGCCCATTTCGTTTAAAAGGCGACTCAGGTGAGTACACTTGTGATGCCTTAATCATATCTACCGGCGCATCAGCAAAATACCTTGGCCTTGAGTCTGAAGAAGCATTTAAAGGTCGCGGCGTTTCTGCTTGTGCAACCTGTGACGGTTTCTTCTACCGTAATCAGAAAGTTGCAGTTGTGGGCGGTGGTAACACGGCTGTTGAAGAAGCGCTATACCTATCTAACATTGCGTCAGAAGTTCACCTGATCCACCGCCGCGATTCATTCCGCGCAGAGAAGATCCTTGTGAAACGTCTGATGGATAAAGTTGAAAGCGGTAATATCGTTCTTCATACCGATCGCACTCTCGATGAAGTACTGGGTGACGATATGGGCGTAACGGGCGTCCGCATTAAAGACGTGAACAGCGGTGCGACAGAAGATATCGATGTAATGGGTGCATTCATCGCAATTGGCCACCAGCCAAACACACAAATCTTTGAAGGCCAAGTAGACATGAAAGATGGCTACATCATCGTTCAATCAGGTCTTGAAGGCAACGCAACACAAACTAGTATCGAAGGTGTATTTGCAGCTGGCGACGTAATGGACCACAACTACCGTCAAGCGATCACCTCTGCAGGTACAGGTTGTATGGCTGCATTAGATGCTGAACGTTTCTTAGACTCACTTGGTGACAAATAACTTTTCACATTTGTGTCATATCCTTAAAGCCCAGCGGTATTCCCGCTGGGTTTTCTTTTGTATACTACCGCCTCATTAAAACAATTATCATTAAGCCTTCACGATGGATAAGAAAAAGCAAAGCAGCTTGAATAAGTGGCTGAAGCAACAAAGTAAGTTAGCCAAGCGCTGGCTTATGATTGCGATAGGCCTAGGCGTACTTTCAAGCGTGTTTTTATTGGCTCAAGCAGCCCTGCTCGCCTCCATTCTGCACCAGTTAATCATTGACCAAGTCGACAAAGCAGACCTCATTTGGCATTTTGTTGGGCTCGGTGGCACGGTTATCGGTCGAGCTGCTTGTACCTGGGGTCGAGAGCTTGCCGGTTACCGTTGCGGGGAGCAAATTCGAGTTTATATTCGCCAACTCATTTTAGATAAAGTTCATAAACTTGGGCCAGCTTACATCAAAGGCAAACCCGCTGGCAGTTGGGCAACGCTCATCTTAGAGCAGGTAGAAGATATGCAAGATTTCTTCTCACGCTATTTGCCTCAAATGTCATTATCGGTACTAGTGCCTTTCATCATTTTGGTTGTCGTATTCCCAGTAAACTGGGCAGCAGGCTTGATCTTCCTAGTCACTGCACCACTAGTGCCTATTTTCATGGCACTGGTTGGGATGAAAGCCGCAGAAGCAAATCGTAAAAACTTTAAAGCGATGCAGCGTTTGTCGGGTCACTTTTATGACCGCTTGCAAGCAATGACAACCATTCGCTTATTCGATAGAACAAAATCTGAAACTGAGACGCTAAAGGGGGCTTCAGAAGTCTTTCGTACTCGTACCATGGACGTTCTGAAAATCGCGTTTCTGTCTTCTGCGGTGTTAGAGTTTTTTACTTCTATTTCTATCGCAATTACCGCTGTCTACTTTGGCTTTAGTTATATCGGGGAGCTGGACTTCGGCTACTACGGCACAGGTGTTACGCTCTTTGCTGGTTTGTTCATTCTGATTCTTGCGCCAGAGTTTTATCAGCCATTACGTGATTTGGGCACGTTCTATCATGCGAAACAGCAAGCGGTTGGCGCAGCAGAAAGCATTGTCGAGTTTCTGGATTTGGAAGTCGATCAAATCAAAGATGGTACCCAAGCGTTAGATAAAAACAGCCCTATCCATATTGAAGCGGACCAGTTAACCATTTTTAGTCCGGAAGGTAAGCAGCTCGCAGGTCCCCTATCCTTCTCTCTTGAAGCCAACAAAAGTACAGCGTTGGTTGGACCAAGTGGCGCAGGTAAAACAAGTTTGGTAAACACAATCCTCGGTTTCATGCCTTATCAAGGTAGCTTAAAAATTAATGGCTGCGAATTGTCGCAACTGGATCTAGCCACATGGCGAGAGGCAGTAAGCTGGATTGGTCAAAACCCGATGCTATTACACGGTAGCATTCGAGATAACATCACACTAGGTAAGCACAATATTCAGGATGCTGACGTACATTCTGTGTTGAATGACTCTCACGCTGCTGAATTTGTTGAAATGCATGGGTTGGATTATCCGATATCTGATCGTTCTGGTGGTTTATCTGTCGGCCAAGCGCAGCGTTTAGCACTGGCTCGCGCCATGCTACAAAATGGTCGTTTTTGGTTGTTAGATGAACCAACCGCAAGCTTAGATGCTCGCAGTGAAAAACTCGTGATGGAAGGCATTAACAAGTATGCGTATGCCACAACGAATTTGATGATTACTCACCAACTTGCGCCTTTACAAAACGTATCGCAAATTCTTGTTATGCAGGACGGTCAGATTGTTCAACGTGGTGATTACGCCACACTGTCGACAGAAGATGGCTTATTTAAAGACATGTTGGAAGCGAACCTCGCACAACGTGAAACAGACAAGGGGAACTTAGATGCGTGATTTACTCCCTTATCTTAAACTCTATAAGAAACACTGGTTTGGTCTTTCGCTAGGTATGCTACTGGCATTTCTGACCTTAGCGGCGTCTATTGGCTTATTAACGCTATCAGGTTGGTTTATTTCAGCCGCAGCGGTGGCAGGCTTGACGGTTGCTCGTGAGACCTTCAACTACATGTTACCAGGTGCCGGGGTACGCGGCGCTGCAATGGCTCGAACCGCAGGTCGATGGGGAGAACGTGTCGTTAGCCACAATGCAACGTTCAAGCTGCTTACCGATCTACGTATCTTCTTCTTTAAGCAACTTGCACCACTGATTCCGGGTCGTGTTTCTACGATGCGTGATGCCGATCTGCTCAACCGCCTAGTAGCGGACGTAGATGCGATGGATCACGTTTACCTTCGACTTATCAGCCCTGTCGTGATTGGTGTTTTTGGCATATTGAGTTTAACGGCTGTCCTGGCTTTCTTTGATTGGCATCTCGCCCTACTGCTTGGCTCGATTCTTACCGTCATGTTGTTTGTATGGCCAGTACTGTTCTATAAACTGGGTAAAAACAATGGCGAGAATCTCACTCATCATAAAGCGCAATTGCGAGTGGCGACACTGGACTGGCTTCAAGGCTACAGTGAACTGAGTATCTTTGGAGCAGAAGAACGTTATCGTAATCTCATTCTAGAGAAGCAGAAGCAGTTGCTGTCTAACCAATTTGTGAACGCGAATTTAACGGGCATGGCTTCAGGCCTGCTTATGCTGGTGAACGGCCTTACACTGGTTGTGATGCTTTGGTTTGCTGCAGACGGTGTAGGTGGTCGTGCTCCTGATCCTTGGATTGCGCTGTTTGCGTTTGCAACCATGGCGAGCTTTGAGATTCTGATGCCTATCGCGGGCGCATTCCAGTATCTCGGTCAAACGTTGACCTCTGCTCGTCGTTTAAATGAAGTAATTTTGGCTGAACCTGACGTTGTCTTCCCTGAGCAGTCGAGACATAAAGACACAACGTTAGACATTGAATTCGACAACATAGATTTTACTTACCCTGACGGTCAGCAAAAGGTACTGAAAGACTTGTCACTCTCACTACCGTTGGGCACTAAAACTGCAATTGTAGGTCAAACAGGTTCAGGTAAATCAACACTGATTCAGCTTCTTTGCCGCTACTGGGATGTTAACCAAGGTGAAGTTCGAATCGGTGGTACAAAACTGCAAGATTGGAGCGAGTCGGACCTGCGGGCAGCAATGACTGTGGTCAGTCAACGCGTAGATGTACTAAACGGGACACTACGTGACAACTTACTCATGGCCGCTCCGGATGCAAGTGATGAGCAACTGTCTACTATTTTACAAAAAGTCGAGCTTGGCGGACTTCTTGAAGAGCCGGGGTTAGACGCTTGGTTAGGCGACGGCGGCCGTCAGTTATCTGGTGGTGAGAAACGCCGAATCGGTATTGCTCGAGCATTGCTACGTGATGCCCCAATCCTACTCTTAGATGAACCGACTGAAGGCCTCGATAAGCGTACGGAACAAAAAGTGATGGCGCTTTTCAATGAACACTTTGCTAATAAGACAGTAGTATTCATTACACACCGACTGATAGAGTTAGAAAGTATGGATAGCATCTGTTTGATGGAACAAGGTGAGATCATCGAACAAGGCGACCATCCAACGCTACTCGCTCAAAAAGGTCGTTACTACCAGCTATTACAATCTCTATAATTCGATTTTCAGTGACGAGAAGGGCTCATCAAACGATGAGCCCTTTTGTTATTCCTGTATTATTAGTTACCTAATTAAGCACGTATACAGTGCTGATTTACCGACCAGATTTTTTGAGATAAGCCGCCATTTCATCTTCCGGAACCATGCCCCCACCTGTTGCCCAAACAAGATGTGTTGCGTTTTTGAGTTTTTCTTCGTCAAATTTCATTCGAGACTGATAAGCATGGTTATTCGAGACGTGCACTGCCCCAATCATACCGGCTAATGCAGAAGGCTCTAGATTAATACCTTCCAGTTCACTTAACTCACCCAAGTGGTGATACATACGAGCGTCATCAATGGTGTAAAAACCATCAAGTAGCCTTTCCATCGCTCTTCCGACAAATCCCGAGGCACGCCCGACTGCCAAACCATCAGCGGCGGTGATGTTATCGATACCCAGATCTTGCACCGAAATATCGTCATGCAAGCCTGTATGTACGCCCAACAGCATGCACGGTGAGTGCGTTGGCTCTGCGAAAATACAGTGGACATGCTCGCCAAATGCTACCTTCAAGCCAAATGCCACGCCACCAGGCCCGCCGCCAACACCACAAGGAAGATAAACAAACAATGGATGATGCTCATCAACCACGATTCCCAAGTCATCAAATTGCTGCTTAAGACGCTCACCCGCAACAGAGTAACCTAGAAACAGCGTCCGTGAGTTTTCATCATCGATAAAGAAACAGTTGGGATCTTTTTCTGCCTCTTTACGACCTTGCTCGACAGCAATACCATAATCTTCTTGGTGCTCTACGACATTAACACCATGCGACCGGAGCTTATTTTTCTTCCATTCCCGCGCATCCGCAGACATGTGGACTGAAACTGAAAAACCCAGCTTCGCACTCATGATGCCGATGGACATACCAAGATTGCCGGTTGAGCCAACCGCAATACTGTACTGCTTAAAAAACTGCCGAAACTCATTGCTGAACAATTTGCTGTAATCATCGCTTTCACAGAGCAAGCCGGCATCAAACGCCAACTTTTCTGCATGAGTGAGCACTTCATAAATACCACCTCTCGCTTTGATCGAACCAGAAATTGGCAAATGACTGTCTTTTTTGAGCATTAAATGGCCCAATATTGGCGTGTCGTATTGCTGCTCCAAACGCACTTTCATATTGGGAATATCCACCACTGCGGACTCAATAACGCCACGCGACGTTTCCGTTTCGGGAAACGCTTTCATCAAATAAGGCGCAAATCGTGTTAGCCGTTCACTCGCCGCTTGAATATCTTTTTCATCTAACCCGACATGAGGTAAGCCTTCCTCCAAGGAAGTGATATGGGGGTTGAACCAACAAACCTCTTCAAGATCAATAAGTGCTGCCAAGAGTGGGAACTGCTTAGTCAGCGCTTCAATATTTGCCTTGGTCATTTTACCTTCCTGGAATGATGTGAGTTGAGATAAACAAAAGCGCCGCAATATCGACGCTTTGGAGAACAACTATCAGTTTGAGCTTACGCGTAGTTTTTCTCAAACTCTTGCATGAAGTCTACTAACGCTTGAACGCCTTCTAGCGGCATTGCGTTATAAATGGATGCTCGCATACCACCAACTGCTCGATGACCTTTTAGCGCTTTCAGCCCTTTAGAGTCTGCTAGCTCAAGGAAGGTTGCATCCAGTTCAGGCTTAGCAAGTTGAAATGGCACGTTCATCAAAGAACGGTTTGCTGAGTGCACGCCATTACGGTAGAAATCAGACTGATCGATGTAATCATACAGTAGCGCGGCTTTAGCGCGGTTCACTTGCTCAATTGCTTTTACTCCACCCTGTGCCTTCAGCCATTTGAAAACAAGACCAGACAGGTACCATGCAAAGGTTGGTGGTGTGTTGAACATTGATTCTTTTTCTGCCAAAACAGTGTAATCCAAAATACTTGGTAGTACCTGCTTCGCCATACCTAATAAATCATCGCGCACGATAGCAATAGCAATGCCGGAAGGACCAATATTTTTCTGAGCGCCCGCGTAAATCACACCGTATTTAGACACATCGATTTCACGAGAAAGAATTGTCGAAGACATGTCAGCAACAATCGGTTTGTCGGTGATAGGAAGATCGTTAATCTCAATACCATCAATGGTCTCATTTGGACAGAAGTGAACGTAAGCCGCTTCTGGAGCAATTTTCCATTCACTTGCAGGTAGAACCGCGACTTTCCCGTTGATTTCTGTTTTTGCATCAAACACGTCTGGTTCGCAGTATTTTTTCGCTTCAGCTACCGCGCTTTCAGCCCAATAACCACCATCGATGTAAGTTGCCGTATCGGCATCACCAAGTAAGTTTAGAGGAACAGCAGCAAACTGAGCACGAGCACCACCTTGGCAGAACAGCACTTTATAGTTGTCCGGAATGTTCAGAAGATCACGTAAATCCTGCTCGGCTTCTTCTGCAACTTTGATGAACTCTTTGCTTCGGTGGCTGATTTCCATGACCGAAGTGCCAAGACCTTGCCAATCGATTAGTTCCTGTTGTGCTTGCTGCATAACTGCTTTAGGCAGACCTGCTGGCCCTGCACTGAAGTTAAATACGTTGTCCGTATTTTGTTCCATGATGCTCATTGCTCCTGCTATGTAAATATTACGAAATTAATATCACGTTTTCGCAGTGATAAAAACAAGAAAAGAGGTCTTACGACCTCTTTTTAAAGACTAAGCGTTGAATTGGAACAAATTCGCAACAACACGAATTACTGTTGTTGCATCAAAGCAGGCATAAGTAGAGCCACCAATGGGAACTCATGCCCATTTTCGAACTTCAATTTGCCTTCACCAATTTCTGCTTTTAATTGATAACCGCCCTCTACTTTTTCGATCAACTCCATAATAAGGAGCTCATCAATCCCTTCTTGAATAAATGGGTAATGCGTTACTAATTCATCAGAGAAGTAAGTGCTAAGTTCACCAGTAGTGGCCGTCACCAACTTCATTGGATCTTGAGAAATATGCTCAGTACCTTCAGGGATGGATAGTTGCCACTCATTGTGGAACTTGCCGTCACCGAACGCGAGTGAAAGCTCGTTCACGGATAAATCAAAACCTTTGCTAAACAGCGTATCGACATGCGGCAATAAGCTCGCAATTTCCTGCTCATCTAACATAGGAGAGCTTTGATAGATAGACATAATTTGATCAAAAGACTGGCTATCCACATCTGCAATTGAGAAATCCAACTTAAAGTTATCGACATCCGTCCCATCAGTTAAACGTAATTTCTTAGCATCTAGGTTTAATTGACTGTTCAGCTTATCACCAGACTCACTCATCGTAGTGTTACCACGGTAGCTCGCATTTTCAATCAAAAAGATAGGCGTTAAGTTCGCATCAACCACATCTAGCTTCTCTAGAGAGAAAGACTGCTCGCCTAACCAGTAGCCTTTTGCTTGCTTTCCTTTACCTTGCCCTGTCAATGCATTCAGATGAAGCTCTTCACCGTTTTCAAAATCCACTTGAACAGAAGGAACAGAAACTTGGTAATTGAGATCACCCAACACCGTCACATCACCTGTTACTTTTGCAGGGCTTGTAGAAACAGAAACACCTTGCGCTTCGTTACGATAATGCCAACTATCTAGGTCGAGGATAAATACTGTATTGCCATTTAGTTGAGTCTGGCTATGCATCGTGAGAGGCAAAAAGTCATTGTCCACCAATTTTGAATCTGCTGTTAGGCTTGTTAGACCGTGGCTAACATCACTGGTTACGTCAAACGTCGTTGGCATACCATCACGCTCTAACTGCGTTTTAAGCTCAGGATCAACAACTGAATAACGAGTCAGCACGACTGAAGACAAATAGCCACGCTGATACTCGACCACTTCGCCTTTAATCATTTCATCATTCATATTGGTAATACCATCTTCAATGATGGACTGACCAATTTGTCCGACAGCCAATGGCCAACACAGCGCTAATGAGATAGCACCACCAATGGCGCCGATTTTTTTAAGATTTTGCATAACGTCACTTATTAGATATTTTCGGTCAGTCTACCCCAAACCACCTGCGGAGAAAACATTGAGACAAATCAGACTATTGATGCTTATTCTAGTCCATTAATCAGGAATCATACTTGGCTCCCACTCATCATGTCCTTTTATTGTTAAAGTTTGCGTGGCGAAGTTTTAACCGGAGCTAAAACATCTGTGAATCGTTATGCTGTGTTGTGTCTCGACAACAACCCAATCAGTGCTGAACAGTTTCGATTGGAGCTGTCTGCCTTCTCAAGTAAGTTTGATATATTTTCTGTCGAATCGATAGAAGAGGCTCAAAGCGCTTTAGAGTATCTAGAAGAAAGAGAACAGACTGTTGCTTTAGTTATAGCGAGCCATCACGCTCATTTTAACGGCGTGGATTTTCTTATTGGTTTAGACCGGATGCCACATACCGAGCAAGCAAGAAAAATTCTTATTAGCTGCTCGTCTGATATAGAGGCAATTCTCACTGCCGTTAATGAGGGCAGGCTCGACCACTGCCTCACTAAACCTTTGCCAGATCACGTCTTATTTAACACAGTGCAAAAAGAGCTGACCCAATTTATCTTGCGAAATGGCAAAGAAGACCTGCTAAGTTACAGTCAGATATTGGATCATCACAGCTTGTTGCGAGCGCACATCAATAACCAGATGAGCCATTATCAAGCCGGATTCTTACACGACTACCACTCGATGTCTGATGCCGAGTTAGCCGAGCAAGTGATCTCCGCTCTCCAGCAATTTTTCAAAGATAATGACGAAACAAGAGCGTGCCGTACATACTCACCTGAACATTTGTTAACCGTGGAAGGCGAGCCAAATAGCTTTTTGTGGTTTATCACCGAAGGTGAAGTGGCTCTGTACAAGCGCGATGAGCAAGGCATGCAGCGAGAGGTTGTACGCCATAACAAAGGGAATATTGTCGGAGGCATGTCGTTTGTTACTGGGGAATGTTCTTTCTCGACAGCTCTAACACTAACCAAAACAGAAGTTATCAAACTCGATCGCAACGTATTCAATAAAGTGATGCAAAGCGACTCAAACTTACTGCCTCTTTTTACAAACTTGCTCTTACGCCACTTCAACCGCCGATTGCAAAGAAGCATCAACACCAAACTGCAACTTCAAAAAACGCTCGAATCTTTAGAATCAGCCCACCAGCAGCTCATTGAAAGAGAAAAAATGGCGATGCTTGGTCAATTGGTTGCGGGAGTGGCCCACGAACTAAACAATCCAGTAGCCGCGATATTAAGAGGCGTAGAGAATTTAACGCATACACTAGAACGATTACTTAACGATGCGCCCAGTTCCGATATACAAACCAAAGGCATTGAATTACTGAACAAAGCGCAAACCTCAAAACCCGCTTCAACCGCCGAGCTCAGATCACGCGTAAAAGCGCTTAGCCATACTCTTCCAGACCGAGCGTTGGCAAAGAAAGTGGTGAGCCTTGGTTTAGAATCCGATCACGAGCTACTTACCCAACTAACGAGAAAGCAGCAAGCGTCTTATCATGCTCTCAATACACTAGAGCAATACCACAAAGCAGGTTCTACACTTCGCTCAATTAATGTCTGTGCAGCACGAATTGCTGATATGGTAAAAAGCCTGAAAGGATATGCTCGGTCAGATGATGAGACCCTGCACTATGCCGATATTCATGAGGGCATTGAAGACACCTTGGTGATTTTCGAGAACAAATTAAAAATGCACCAAGTTTCAACCGACTATGCAAACTTGCCTTCCATCCTTTGTCAACCGATCGCACTCCAACAGGTGTGGACGAACTTGGTCTCTAACGCCATTGACGCATTTCCAGAGAAAGGTGTGTTAAACATACAAACACGCCTTGTAGAAAAAGAGCACACACATTATGCCGTTATCTCATTTGAAGATAATGGATGTGGCATTCCTGAATCGCAAAGAGACGCCATTTTCGAGCTGAACTTCACCACAAAAAAAGAAGGTAATTTTGGCTTAGGCATCGGGCTGTCCATCTGCCAGCAAATCGTAACAGCACACAGAGGGTGGATTGACGTCGAATCAGAGATCGGCCAGTTCACACGAATGACCGTCTGGTTACCAGTCATCGAAGAAGGAGATGAAACATGACCAAGTATCTAATTTTATGTGTCGATGACGAACGAGAAGTCTTGGATAGCGTGCTCCAAGATCTTGCTCCCTTCGAGGAGAACTTTGTCGTCGAAGGAGCGGAATCGGTGACTGAAGCTCGGCAAGTGATTGAGGAGATGGCGGAAGAAGAAGTTCAGCTTGCGCTCATTTTATGTGACCACATTATGCCGGAACAAACTGGGATCAGCTTCTTAATCGAACTCAGTCAAAATGGTGACACAAAAGCAGCGCGCAAAGTTTTACTCACAGGACAAGCTGGTTTGGAAGACACCGTAGAAGCCGTAAATAACGCGAGTCTCGATTATTACATTGCCAAACCTTGGAAAGGTGAAGCATTGAGAAAAGCAATCGTGTCTCAGCTTACCGCGTTTGTGATTGAGAATGATGATAACCTGCTATCCTGGACTCAAATCCTTGATTCTGAGGCAATCCTCAACGCCATGGCAGAAAGAAGAGCAAGCTTTGGCGAGTAATAAAGTGTTTGGTTCTAACTTGAACTCAACGATGCTCATTGCACCACCTAACCTCGCATAGTCGAATGAGGTTAGAAAAACATCGTTACTTGTCCGAGTGAAATTCTCGGACACTACGTATATGGCGTAGTTTTTGCTTAAACCAAGGAACTATTAAGTTAATTGACAAAACATCGACACATTTTTGTTGGTCGTCGACCTTCCTTTTTATTATGATGTCGGACAAATCAGATTACGGTTCAAGTGGTTGCTTGAATCCATGGAAATAATGAACAAGGTTTATCGTTAGTTATGCGTAAAACACTATTAGCCGCTGCCTTACTAGTGGCATCAAGCCATGCCCTAGCTGCAAACGATCGCAATGCGCCAGCAACTATGAGCAACTTTAGCTACGACTATTTCGAAGCACGTATTGGCGCAAGTCCTGTGACATTTGGTGCTGGATTCAGCAAATCAATTCACCCGAACGCGCATGTTATTGCTCGTATTGACTCTGAGTTTGAAAGTGATTTTGACTCAGCTGCAGGCTTTGGCTTCCATTCTCCGCTAAACAACTGGGCAGATCTTACTGGTGAAATGCTAATGCGCGTTGTACAACCTTCGAATGAGAGCAGCACAGATGTTGGTATGGAGCTTAACTTAGGTGTTCGCCAATGGTTAGGCCCTCAATTAGAAGTAGGCGGCAAAGTCGGCTACGTTTCTATCGATAACGATGACGATTGGACTGGCTCTGCCTACGCTCGATTCCACTCAACAGAGCTTTTCTCTTTGGGTGCTGAAGCACGTATCAACGATTTTTACGGTGATCAGGTAATGTTCACTACGCGTTTTAAGTTTTAAGATTTGTGCTGTAAGAAAAGAGCAAATTAAAAAACAAAAACCGAGGTCTCTGCCTCGGTTTTTTTGTCTAATTTAATGACTAACTCAATGAAGTGGTAAAAAACTTCAACGTCCTTTTTCCGCTTTTCACACTTGCCTTTACGACCCGCTAACTCCATCGAAACGAGTCAATCATTGTGCGATCAGCTTCGCTTAGTCACACAGTGCCAATAACTGTTTTTTACGCGGCTCTTGGATCAGTTTCCAATGTATGCCATCAGTTGCACCAGCAAATTTCCACAGTAGCTTTACATCAACATCATTACCGTAAGCCGTTTTAACTTTGTTGAAGACTTTTACAGGTCCAAGTTCTAAAAAGGTTTCTACGTCATCAACACCGGCTTTCTTGACCATACGTTCAAGGGTTAGCTGCATGTTGGGTAAGTCTCTTAAGCGTCTACTGGCAGAGGACTTTTGATATTTCCGTTCCTTAATTGAGTATTCAATTGATTTCTGTACCAGTTCATCAAGCCCTATATATCCGGATTCGAATAAATCGGTTACATCATAATAATTTACGGTTGCCGTCGTCTGTTTTTTGACGTGCTTATACTTCTCACAGCTCAGTTGAGTAAACACTTCATCTAGCCCATTACCACCACGTAAGTAGCAGCAATCATTGCTGACAAGCGCAAACATAGCATCATCGGTGAATAAACCAATACCACCGAACATAGAACGTTTTTGGTACTCACTGAAGGTGCGTACATATTTAAAAAAAGCTTGGTCTGTCATGTCCATTGACCTCTTTAATCTGAATAAATTACCCCGATTAGCGATGTCACCAGATAAACAGCAGCTTATAGCGAATTATAAATGTCGATTTGTTGGCGATATTTTTGTGAGTTGTGCTCACCAACTTGCTTAATCATACTTAACGTTGAAAAATAAGTTAGGACATAGGTCACATATAAAAAAGTATAAATTCTGCATACGTGACTAGTTTCACACTTATTGTTCGTGTGGTGATATTTTTTTGACGCATAGCATGCCTAAAACGCGCCATCATTATGATCTCGCTGGCAATTACGGGCACATAATACGCATTTAATTGATAAAGAATACGCTGTAAGGGTACACTGTACGAAAGATCTCAAG
>NZ_JADDYG010000530.1:53067-59915 GCF_015163535.1 Vibrio sp. OPT46
TTAGTTTCACACTTATTGTTTGTGTGGTGATATTTTTTTGACGCATAGCATGCCTAAAACACGCCATCATTATGATCTCGCTGGCAATTACGGGCACATAATACGCATTTAATTGATAAAGAATACGCTGTAAGGGTACACTGTACGAAAGATCTCAAGTACAGCGTCACAATGGAACATTTATCATTTTTTTGGCTGCCAAATAATAAAGATAAGCTTATAAACGCACTGGAATCCGAGTTTGCTCAGCTGGTAGAACAGTCCATCTCCACGGGTAAGATTTCGTTACCTCCTATTCCTGATGTCGTGCTTAAAATTCAGCAGTTATGTGTCGAAGAACACACCACGATTGCCGATGTTGCTAACTGTTTATTGGAAGATCCCGGATTAGCAGCGGTCGTTTTACGAGTCGCTAACTCTGTGATTTTCAATCGCAGAAATATCACCTGCAACGACTTAACTACAGCGGTATCTCGTCTCGGAATACTTCGTGTACGTGATATTGTTACCGCACAAGCGATTGAGCAACTTAAACACTCAGTTAATCTCACTAAAGAATGCAATGCCATCTTGGTGAAGAGTGCCGCGATATCTCGTGAGCTCGGTGCCGTCATGGTGATGTTGGTTCAATCGTTTCGTAGCCACGAGCCAGGCACTTATGGTCATCTAGAGCAAGAAAAGGCGTTATTGGTCGGTCTATTAGCCGATATAGGGTTATTTTGCCTAATTAATGAGTACCACTTGTACTTAGATAGGGGCAATTACTTAGACCCAGATATTGCATTGCAAATCTTCCAAACACGTTGTTCTGCCACAAGTAAACTAGTGCTAGAGCGTTGGGGATTTGACAACGACTTCAGAGAAGTATCCTCAAACGAAAAATACGAATTAACGCGACCAGAAGTGAGTTATCTCGACATCGCTAGAATTGCGCATCATTTATTGATGTTCCGCAATCACGATGAACGCATTGACGAACATGAAGTTGAATTCAACTTAACTGGTGCAGAAGTCTTGTATGAACTTAGTAACATGAGTGATACTGACTTCAATGATCAAATCCGTGCTGTACTCAATGCTAGCGGTTTGTAATTTATCGCTTTCTGATAATACCTTATCCGTGATAAAACGATTCGCTCAAGGCTGAGCTGTGTGTGGTGAAATATCTCTAATTTCAACCGATAGATAATTTGATTTATGCGTGTTGATGTTATCTCAAAAAGGAATCATTGAGCTTTATGTTTTCGGGGATGCTATTTATTTTCGCTCCGCTTGTGGTGGGGTATCTAATTCCTATATCTCGATCTTCGTTATTGGAGAAGATCAATCAGTCAACGTCCTACCTTATTTACGTCATTTTGTCGTTGATGGGTCTTAGTTTGGCGGCGCTCGATAATTTAAGCAGCAACTTACAAAGTATTCTCCTCTATGCGAGTACGTTTTTTTTGTGTCTAAGTGCCTGCAACCTGTTGGCTCTGCCTATTATTGATAAAATTGTTCCACTCCAGACCAATCAGAATCAAAAGAAACTACCGTTATCTTCGATGGCTTTAGAGTCTGTTAAGCTTATCGTGGTCGTTGGCGGAGGGTTAGTGGTTGGCCTGCTGTTACCCATTGATTTGAGTTGGGTAGATACAGCAAGCGAATGGATACTCTTTCTACTTCTATTTTTTATTGGTATTCAGCTGCGCAATAGTGGACTTACTCTGCGTCAAATCCTATTAAATAAACAAGGAATGGCCATTGCGGCTGTTGTCATCGCAACATGTATGCTTGGTGGCGTTCTTGCAGCGGTGCTTTTGGATCTTCCTCTTTATCAAGCACTCGCAATGGCTTCAGGTTTTGGCTGGTATTCACTCGCAGGTATTTTAATGGGTGACGCTTTTGGTCCGGTATTTGGTGGCGCGTCGTTCTTGATTGAATTGATGAGAGAGTTAGTCGCACTGGTTGCCATTCCTCTCTTTATTCGTAGCTATCCGTGCACCGCAATTGGTTATGCCGGTGCAACAGCAATGGACTTCACCCTACCCGTTATTCAAACTACCGGTGGTGTGCGTTGTGTTCCTGTTGCTATCGTTAGCGGCTTTATTTTGAGTTTATTGGTACCAGTTATGATGCTTTTCTTTGTATCACTTGCTAGCTAGATCTCAGGTTTTCGCTTTAACATCCATTACAATACGGCAAAAATTTAAATACCCAGTTAACGTCAAAGTGGTCAATATTTTTTGGCAAGACCCCTCTTTCTTTTCGTCATTCAGCCCAACGATTTGTCACGACCAAATAGAAAGAAGGGAGAAACATCAACTGATGTGCATTGCGTTAATAAAGGGATAACAACCAGAAGGAAGAAGAATGAAACGCTTTGTCGTTGCAGCGCTCCTCGCTACAAGCTCAACTTTTACGCTTGCCGCAGATCAACAATGTCTTGCTAGCAAATACGATGGCTACGTCGATGCCTCACTACAGTGGTATCAAGATCTTGTTGATTTGACGGTTACCCAATATCCAGATCTGAAAGAAGTTAGTCAATGGTTCTTGGATGGACGTAAACATCACTTTGAATTAAACCGCGAAGCGGTTCACTACTTTCTAGAGAACGACCCTAGCCGCGTTGCGACGGAACAGCCAATCGAAGCATGGTTAAAACTAGAGCAACATGACGTTAAGCAGTTAGCGACCCGAAGCGATAAGTTAGGTGAAGTTGCAAAACAGACATTTAGCGACCGTCAATCAACTAACCACCCAAAAAACTACGAGCTTCGTTCAGCATTCGCTGATCTGCTTAGTCACCCCCAACAAATTGATACCGCACTTAATAAGTACAATCAGTCAATAGAAAAGATTGAAAAGCAGAAATGTGACTAAGATTGCTCGCATTAGTCGTTGATTAGCATTCGAAAACACTAGAATGTTTTAACGTACTCAATCTAGAATTTTTTAATGTGAATATCGTAACCTTCACCTAAAATTTTCATTTCTACAACTTGGGTTTCAACAATTAAAACGGGACTTTGCGCCCGTTTTAGTTTAGATTGTGCCGCTCGCATTACCAAAATAACTACAAAGATTCTTTGCTATGGTTAAGGAACAAAAAACCGCTGATGTTAGCTTTGAGAGCTTGCTAAAGATCTTCACTGTCCCAGAAGGTCCGGACTCAACGTTAACTAAAATTGACGAGAGCCTCTCGCGAAATCTAAATCAATTTCTTCGTGAACACATCGTGGCAGAAGAAAAGCCTTTACGCGAAATCGAAAAAGACTTTTCTTCTGCTCAGATTCCTGAGCAGCCAGAGTTCGTGTCAGATCATACAGAGCACTTACTCGACACTTTGGTGTCGCACTCAGTTCACACATCTTCACCAAGCTTCATTGGTCATATGACATCGGCACTGCCTTATTTCTTGATGCCACTGTCAAAGATCATGATCGCCTTAAACCAAAACCTGGTAAAAATAGAGACTTCCAAAGCCTTTACGCCACTTGAGCGTCAAGTTTTGGGTATGCTGCATCGCTTGATATATGGTCAGAATGATACGTTTTACAATCAGTGGATGCACAGTGCAAACCACTCATTAGGCGCATTTTGTTCCGGCGGCACCATTGCCAATATCACTGCGCTTTGGGTAGCACGTAACAAAGCGTTAAGAGCCAATGGCTCATTTAAAGGCGTTGAAAAGGAAGGCCTTTTTAAAGCCATGAAGCACTATGGCTATGATGGCTTAGCGGTGCTAGTGTCTGAGCGTGGTCACTACTCCCTTAAGAAAGCAGCCGATGTATTAGGGCTAGGCCAAGAGGGCTTGGTTGCGGTTAAAACCGATGCCAACAACCGTATTATTGTCAACGACCTGAAAGCGAAAATTGTTGAGCTCGAAAAACAAAACATCAAGCCTATTGCTGTTATTGGTGTGGCTGGCACAACAGAGACAGGTAATGTTGATCCATTGCCTGAAATCGCTGAAGTCTGCCAAGCTCACAGCTGTCACTTCCATGTGGATGCCGCATGGGGTGGCGCAACACTGATGTCTAACCATCACCGTCATCTTCTTAAAGGTGTGGAAATGGCAGACTCAGTAACTATTGATGCACACAAGCAGCTCTATATCCCGATGGGCGCTGGTATGGTTCTGTTCAAAGACCCTGACGCAATGAAATCCATAGAGCATCACGCTCAATATATATTGCGCAAAGGTTCAAAAGACCTAGGCAGCCATACACTAGAAGGCTCACGTTCGGGCATGGCGATGTTGGTCTACGCCGCAATGCACATCATAAGTCGCCCAGGTTACGAGCTTCTGATTGACCAAAGCATTGAAAAAGCTCGATACTTTGCGGATTTAATCAAACAGCAAGATGATTTCGAGTTAGTTTCTGAACCAGAGCTTTGTCTGCTCACATACCGTTATTTGCCGCCATTCATCCGTGAAGCATTAGCACAAGCAGAAGGCTCACAAAAAGAACAACTGAATGAGCTGATCAATGAGTTAACACAGTTTATTCAAAAGCGTCAGCGCGAAACGGGCAAATCGTTCGTTTCACGTACAAGACTGAACCCAGACCAATGGCAACGCATGAATACGATAGTGTTTCGAGTGGTTTTGGCAAATCCACTGACCACAAAAGAAATTTTGAGCTCAGTGCTTGATGAACAACGCGAAATCGCCAAGCAAGCACCAAATTTGATGAAAAGAATTCAACAGCTGGTTGTTGATATTCAATCGTCTTAACAGCCAGATCGAGTTACATCAATTTGAAATTTTTTTTCGTTTTGATGTAACTCAAACATCATTATCGTGCGACTAGCGCAACAAAACTTCGTTTACACATCCAATTCTGTAGTTTTTACAACATTTTGTTTGAGGCCTGTCAAATTCTCACTAAATAGTACCCGTTATTGGTTTAGACTGATTGAAGATCAGGTTTATACTGATTCTATGGCGCTGGTTGTTTTCGTTAACGCCCCACTCTACTCCGGAATCTTCGTGTTTCCTTTCGTTAGCAGAGCCAGCGAGTTGTTCTCTATACCCTCGTGAACACTATGAATACATTAGAAAAAATTCAAAAAAACCTGGAGAATTTCAGTAAGTCAGAGCGCAAAGTTGCGGAAGTAATTATGGCGTCTCCACAAACTGCAATTCATTCAAGCATTGCAACGCTGGCTAAAATGGCCGACGTTAGTGAGCCCACTGTAAACCGCTTCTGTCGTCGTCTGGACACCAAGGGCTTTCCAGATTTTAAGCTTCACTTGGCACAGAGCCTAGCCAACGGCACCCCTTACGTTAACCGTAATGTGGAAGAAGACGATGGCCCAGACGCGTACACCCATAAGATTTTCGAATCGACGATGGCGTGTTTAGATGTCGCGAAAAATAGCCTAGATCCAATGCAAGTGAACCGTGCGGTCGATTTGCTAACGCAAGCGAAGCGCATTTCATTCTTTGGCCTTGGTGCATCATCTTCTGTTGCCCGAGACGCACAAAACAAGTTTATTCGCTTTAATATTCCAATTACTTGTTTTGAAGATATTGTTATGCAGCGCATGAGTTGTATCAACTGCAGTGATAATGATGTTGTGGTTCTTATTTCTCATACCGGTCGAACAAAGAGTCAGGTAGAAATAGCGAACCTTGCTCGTGAAAATGGCGCAACGGTTATTGCGATTACAGCGAAGGATTCTCCTCTAGAAAAGGCAAGCTCGCTGGCCATCACGCTCGATATTCCAGAAGATACCGACGTTTACATGCCAATGGCAAGCCGAGTTGTACAAATGACAGTGATTGATGTGCTAGCAACTGGCTTCACTCTTCGCCGTGGTACAGGTTTCCGTGAGAACCTAAAACGCGTAAAAGATGCGTTGAAAGACAGTCGCTATGACAAACTAAGCCAGTACTAAGCACTAAAGCTTAGTCAATACTTTATCTAGGGGAGCTCAAGGCTCCCCTTTTGTTTTAATGCTGCTAAGGGAGCAATCACCCTAAGTCGTTGACACTCGATAAGTCCGTTCTTGATTCCAGTACTTCAACAGAACTGACATGTTGTGCACTCTCTGCTACACACTCTCCACTACAATCACAGACTTGCTGCAATATGTGTATCAAACGTTCCTGATTAAGAGGTAAAGGATTCCCTTTGATTGCCATTGATTTAAGCGCATCATTCGCCACTTGCTCAAAAGAGGTTTGGCATACTCCAAATTGAGCCAGTAGCGGTAACGCTAACTTATCTAGCACCATATTTACCCAAAGAATTCCATCGTGTTCGTTAGCATTTACTCGCTCAGTGACTAATTGGGCCAGCTTACGATAACGACTTATCACATCATTCCTACCCGCGAGTTTAGCAGCGTTAATGTTCTCCTGCATCACGTGCGGAGCTAGGCGAGCCGTAATAACGCTATGGGGGGCGTCTAACTTGCCTCCTAACGCCGATGCTAACCCATGAGCAGCACCTAATTTGGCATTAGTAATCGCCATACCACCAAGCAATGCAGCGAACGATAAATCAGAGCGCGCCTTATGATTATCTTGCTTACAAGCGGCAATCACTGAACGGCTTAAACGGCGTAGCCCCTCTTCGCAGACCATATCAGTAAGAGGGTTTGGCTCACCACACACATACGCTTCCATTAAATGAGTGAACGCATCCATTGCGCCACGTCCAGATGTGTATTGGTCGGTCCCGTAAGTAAGTGTCGGGTCTACAATGGCAACGTCTGCGAGCATATCAGGGCTTCGAAGACTCACTTTCACTTTATCTTGTCCAGATTTCAGCACAGCATTTCTGGTCACTTCTGAACCGGTGCTTGCTGTCGTAGGAATTGCAATAAAATGAAGAGGCTTTGCTTTTAAAGGG
>NZ_JADDYG010000530.1:59972-76696 GCF_015163535.1 Vibrio sp. OPT46
ACGCTTCTTCCTACCACTTCTACGTAATCGTAAACATTGCCTTGATTGGGAATAATGGCAGCTAAGGCTTTGCCCATATCGATGACGCTGCCACCACCTATCGCAACCACCATATCAGGTTGGAATTTTCTACCGAGCACTGCGGTCTCTTCTACCATCGTGATGTATGGTTCACCAACGATAGCTACGTGCTGGTAACGCATATTTTGAGCTTTAAGATATTGGATAATGGGGGCGGCTCGTTGGGTATCCTGCCCAGTAACCAGCAAAACACTGTAGCCAAATTGGTTAATAACGGACAATGAAGATTGAAGTGCACCTTCACCAAATATAATCCTTGTTGCAGTCATAAACTGAAACATACACACCCTCCCAAAAGAATATACCCAAATAACCTCTCGCCCTCTGATTTAACACTTATGTAAGAGTTGAAGTTATTTGCGTATAGCCAAAATAGATTGCTATTTTTTTAAACAAAAAAAATTGACCAATTCCACCTTGCCATCATTAACCCTTTAGAATGTATGTTTTTTATGCGTCACTTCACATACTTCAGAGCCGTAAAATAAGCACGCGCGTTTAGTTTTTATTCGATAGATTTCACCTATAGAACCAAGAGGTAATTGCCGCTTTATTTCCGTATCTGGATCGGGCATAGTTACTCCAACAAAAGAAAGCGCACTCAGCCGCTATGTTTTGTACGCTTTCAAAAAAGAATAGATTTAGGAGAAATAAGATTATGTTCGTTGTTATCTTTGGTCGCCCTGCATGTCCTTTCTGTGTTCGTGCAAAAGAGCACGCAGAAACGCTAAAAGCAAAACGTGATGACTTCAACTACCGTTACGTTGATATTCACGCTGAGGGTATTTCTAAAGCAGATCTTGAGAAAACAGTTGGTAAACCAGTTGAAACCGTTCCTCAGATCTTTATCGACCAAGAGCACATCGGTGGCTGCGACGAATTCGAAGCATACGCGAAAGAGCACCTAGGTCTATTTGACGAGTAATAAAGACTGTTTTCAAAAAAGCCGCTTCATGCGGCTTTTTTATTATTTTTCAGCTGGTTATTACGTTAAGTCAACTAATGGTAAAACCTAAAAAAATTCACTTATCTTTTTGCTATATTTAGTTACAATTCACAGTTCTTAATCTTTTTTGGCACACACTCTACCGAGCCACACAGTGAACATAGACGTCGTATACCTTCTTGAGCAAAACCCTATCCTTCTAATCTTCGTCGTATTAGCCATTGGCCTTGCCATCGGAAAAATTCGATTTGGCAAATTACAATTAGGCAACTCTATTGGCGTTCTTATTACCTCTTTGGTAATGGGCCACCTTGGTTTCTCATTTAATGCAGAAGCTTTAACCATTGGCTTTATGCTGTTTATCTACTGCGTTGGCATTGAAGCTGGACCAAACTTTTTTGGTATATTCTTCAGAGATGGTAAGCATTATTTTATTTTAAGCATGACTGTTCTCGTGTCTGCGGTCAGCTTAACGTATGGTTTGAGTCACTATTTCGGCCTCGATTTTGGCTTATCCGCCGGTATGATGGCAGGCGCATTGACCGCAACGCCAGTACTGGTTGGTGCACAAGATGCTCTTAACTCTGGCCTTGCGACTATACCGCGGAATATGGAATTTTCTCTGGTATTAGAAAATCTATCCGTAGGCTACGCGATGGCTTATCTGGTCGGCTTAATTAGCATGATCATGTTTGCTAAATTGTTGCCAAAACTGCAAAAACAAAACCTTTCTGATTCCGCGCAGCAAATCGCACAAGAGCGTGGCCTTGGAAATTCAAGCCAGAGAAAAGTGTATTTACCCATTATTCGAGCTTACCGAGTGGGCCCAGAGCTAATTGACTGGACTGATGGTAAAAACTTGCGAGAACTGGGTATTTATCGTCAAACTGGCTGTTACATTGAACGAATCCGTCGCAATGGTATTCTCGCCCACCCAGATGGTGATGCTATCTTGCAAGAGGGAGATGAAATTGCACTGGTTGGCTTCCCTGACAGCCATGCTCGCTTAGACCCTAGCTTCCGTAATGGTAAAGAAGTATTCGACCGTAACTTGCTTGATTTGCGCATCGTTGAAGAAGAAATCGTCGTAAAAAGTGACGCTATCGCTGGTAAGCGTTTATCGGATTTGAATTTGTCTGAGTTTGGCTGTTTCTTAAACCGCGTAGTTCGCGCTCAGATTGAAATGCCTATGGACTTAGACATTGTGCTCGCTAAAGGGGACGTCCTTCAAGTGAGCGGCGAGAAAAGCCGAGTACATGGACTGGCGGAAAAAATCGGTTTCATCTCGATCCACAGTCAAATGGCCGATTTGCTCGCTTTTTGTAGCTTCTTTATTTTGGGTATTCTGTTTGGCCTCATCACAATGACGTTCGGTCAGGTGTCTTTCAGTTTGGGTAATGCGGTGGGTCTTCTGTTGTCCGGTATTACGCTTGGTTTCTTACGAGCAAATCACCCTACTTTCGGTTATGTCCCACAAGGGGCGCTGAATATGGTCAAAGATCTAGGGTTAATGTTCTTTATGGTGGGAATTGGTCTAAGTGCAGGTGGAAAGATGTTCGAGCACCTAACGCAAGTAGGACCAAAAGTCATTGGTTTGGCATTTATTGTCAGTGTTGTGCCTGTAGTTCTGGCTTACTTAGTTGGCGCACACGTACTCAAGATGAACCGTGCTCTGCTCTTCGGTGCCATTATTGGCGCCCGTACTTGCGCTCCAGCTATGGATGTCGTTAACGACTACGCTAAGTCCACCATCCCTGCCCTTGGTTATGCGGGTACCTATGCGATTGCGAATATTTTAATGACGCTAGCTGGTACGATTCTGATAATACTAAGTTAATACTCACTTTGACTATGAAATACAAAAAGGCGCTCAATGAGCGCCTTTTGTTTATTGGTTATCTAGTCTGTGATTCGATTAGATTTGAATGAAGTCTGCTTCAACTGCTGGATTCACATCCGCTTCGTAATCTACGCCTTCAACGCCGAAACCAAATAGTTTCAAGAACTCTTCTTTGTACTCAACGTAGTCAGTCAGCTCTTTTAGGTTCTCAGTCGTAATTTGAGGCCATAGCTCACGACAGTGCTGCTGAATGTCGTCACGAAGTTCCCAGTCATCCAGACGTAGGCGGTTCATCTCATCAACTTCTGCCGCGCTACCGTCTTCTTTGTATAGACGTTGGCTGAACATACGGTAGATTTGTTCCATACAGCCTTCGTGTACACCTTCTTCGCGCATTTTCTTGAATACCATTGCGATGTACAGTGGCATAACAGGAATTGCAGAACTCGCCTGAGTTACAACAGATTTAAGTACCGCAACATTGGCACTACCACCTGTTGCTGCTAACTTGTCGTTTAGCGCTTTCGCTGCACGGTCTAGGTCCATTTTTGCTTTACCTAGTGCACCATCCCAATAAATTGGCCAAGTTAGCTCAGTACCAATGTAGCTGTACGCGACGGTCTTACAACCTTCAGCAAGAACACCAGCATCAGACAACGCATTGATCCAAAGTTCCCAATCTTCACCGCCCATTACAGTGACAGTGTCTTTGATTTCTTCTTCTGTTGCAGGCTCAACGCTAGCTTCGATGATCACATCTTTGTTGGTATCAACAGCCGTTGATGTGTAAGTTTCACCGATAGGTTTAAGAGATGAACGAACTAATTCACCAGTTTCTGGCATTTTACGTACTGGAGATGCCAGTGAGTAAACCACCATATCGATTTGACCTAAGTCTTCTTTGATCAGCTCGATAGTTTTCTGTTTCGCTTCATTTGAGAAAGCGTCGCCGTTTAAGCTTTTTGCGTACAGACCTTCTTCACGCGCTAGCTTTTCAAAAGCAGCGGCATTGTAAAAACCTGCTGTACCTGGCTTCTTCTCAGTACCTTCTTTTTCGAAGAAAACACCGATAGTTGATGCACCGCCACCAAATGCCGCAGCGATACGAGAAGATAGACCGTAGCCACTTGATGCACCAACAACAAGAACACGCTTAGGTGCGTTTTTGATTGGACCTTGCGCTTTGGTGTACGCAATTTGTTCTTTTACGTTAGCTTCACAACCAACAGGGTGCGTTGTAGTACAGATAAATCCACGAATTCTAGGTTTGATGATCATATTCAACTTCCTTTAAAAAACCTTGTTAGGATAAAAGTTTCGTTGGGATTTCGCATCTAATTTCTGTAAAAATGCTCTTAAAAGGCAAGTGGTTGGAGCACTATCCCACCATCCACTCCCCAAGAATACAAAAAAGCACCTCATTGAGGTGCTTTTCTTAACATTAGTTGTCTATTATGCCGCCGGATTCAACTGCGACTTTTTTGGGCTATGAGTTCGCACTTCAGAAAAGTCATGACTAAAGTGGTCAACTTGAATCGCCTTGTAGCGCAATTTATCTGCAGCCATGATTTGATCAATTTCTTGTTCAGTTAACACGCCTGCTTCAAATGCTTGCTGCAAACGATCATGTAGCAGACCTTTACGAGCCACTTTACCATCCTTCGCAGCCTTCATAAGTTTACGCTCCAAAGGTTTAATGTCGTACATTGCAAGGAATGCATTCTCCATTAAGCCTACGCTGTCATCCTCTGATTTTCCGATGTAGCACAGATGCGTGAGGCGATCACGTTGCGCGCCTGGCGTCATCATCGCTTCAGCCAAATTCACACACAGCTCATCACTTGGCTTATTGAAATGATTACCAAGCGGGAACAATAGCCCCTTAAGCACACCGCCAACGTATTTCACAGGGAAGTTGGTGTAAGCCTCATTTAATGACTTAGAAGCGTTATACAAACAGTGTTGAACAGCGTAATGAACGAAGTCTAGATCGCCTTGTTGACGGCCTTCATCTTCATACTTTTTCAAGGCAGCAGATGCCATGTATAGATAGCTTAATCCATCACCCAAACGTGCGGAGATCATTTCTTTACGCTTCAAGTCTCCACCTAAGGTTAACATCGCAAAGTCTGCACTTACTGCAAGTGCACGACTGAGACGAGTAATGTCTTTGTAGTATTGCTGCGTTGGGCCACTCATGTGCGCGTTAACAAATCGAGAACCAGTTAGTGCTGCACCAAATGCACCGAATGTATTACCGAGCGCGTGCTTGATGTGTTTAAAGATCAAGTTGTCAAATTCTTTCGCACCTTGTTCAGAATCTGGATTCGCCGCTGCTTCCATTTCTTTTAGAACATATGGGTGACATCGAGTCGCACCTTGACCAAAAATCATCAGGTTACGAGTCAGAATATTCGCGCCTTCAACGGTGATAGCAACCGGGATACCAAGGTAATGTTTAGCAAGATAGTTCATTGGGCCATCTTGAATCGCACGACCCGCATGGATATCAAACGAATCATTTAGAATGGTACGCGCGATTTCCGTCATGTGGTACTTGGCAATCGCGGTTACAATCCCAGGTTTTTCTTTCATATCGAGAGAAGTCGTCGTTAGCGTACGCGTCGCTTCTAGTAGGTAAGTAAGACCACCAATGCGCCCCATTGCTTCTGCAACACCTTCAAACTTACCGATCGACATTCCAAACTGTTTACGCACGTAAGCATAAGCACCTGTTGTACGTGTAGTAAGGTGACCAATCGCTGTGCCAAGCGCTGGAAGAGATATACCACGACCAGCAGAAAGACACTCAACCAGCATACGCCAACCTTTACCTGCGTAATCAGCGCCACCGATCAACCAGTCCATAGGGATGAAGACATCTTCACCACGAGTTGGGCCATTCATGAACGCAGACCCCAGAGGATCATGGCGCTCGCCTATCTCGACACCTTCATGGTCAGCGGGAATCAACGCACATGTAATGCCAACCTCTTTCTTGTCTCCAAGTAGCCCTTCAGGATCTTGCAGTTTAAATGCTAACCCGAGCACTGTCGCAACTGGCGCAAGCGTGATGTAGCGTTTATTCCAACTAACTCGCACGCCAAGCACTTCTTTGCCTTCATGGGTGCCGTAACAAACCACGCCTTGATCAGGTATGCCACCTGCATCAGAACCCGCTTCAGGGCCAGTTAGGGCGAAACAAGGGATGTCTGTACCATCAGCTAAACGAGGCAACCAGTAATCTTTTTGCTCTTGCGTACCATAGTGCGATAGCAGCTCACCAGGGCCAAGAGAGTTCGGTACCATTACCGATACCGCGGTACTGATACTTCGAGTCGCAATACGAGAAACAATGGTTGAGTTCGCCAAAGCGGAAAATTCACGACCACCATATGCTTTCGAGATGATCAAAGAGAAAAATCGCTCTTTACGTAGGTACTCCCATACTTCAGGCGGTAAATCCCTGTCTTCTTTGACAATCTTCTGGTCATCAAGCATTTCTAGCAGGGTTTCAAGCTCATTATCCATAAATGACTGCTCTTCTGCCGTCAGTGTAGGCGTTGGATAATGATGCAATGTTGTGAAGTTTGGCTTGCCTGAGAATAGTTCGGCATCCCACCATACACTACCCGCTTCCATCGCCTCTTTCTCGGTGCTAGACAGAGGTGGCAATACTTTTTTGAACACTTTAAAAGCCGGGTCACTAATCCATTTTCTTCGTAGAGAGCTCATAGTTCAGATCCTTTTGTTCACGTAACCGCTCGGGGTATAATCTTATTATTGGTTTAACTTTCTTATTTGTCTTATGCCAACTGCTTTGCTGACATTCCTGCTGACAAATATGGAATCAGTAAATCGACGACAGATTTCACATCGACTTCCTTTTCAAACTTACTTTCTGCCAGCTCCGAAAGAGCTTGGCTTGAAGCCATCGTAAATACACAGGTTCCTAACGTGAAGTGCAGTCGCCAAAACAACTGTTCTTCACATAGTTCCGGGTTCGCCTTCATTATCGAGAAAGTGAAAAGGTTCAGTACCTCTTCGTATCTGGTGGTAATGAACCAGCGTAGATGACCTTGAACGTCTGTATAACCGCGGCCAATTAACAACATAAATAGCGCAGTACCATTTGGGCGTACATCATTTAATGTACGTAAAGGTAATCGCAATGACTCAAAGACATCGTCCATGTTGTAGCTATCGCGCGTGTTTAGCTCAATTAATGAAGTCTTAATGCTCGGCATTAGTGCTTCTAAATACCTATCTAAAACCGCTCTAACCAGCGTTTTTTTATCGCCAAAGTGATAGTTTACCGATGCTAAGTTAACGTTAGCTTTACCTGTTATCGTTCTTAGCGAAGTATCATTAAAGCCATGTTCAGCAAAGAGTCCTTCTGCGACATCGAGTATTTTTTCTTTTGTTGATGTTCTCGGGGCCATTTTAATCACTCGTATTAAACAACTGTTTGAAAATATACTCCCGAAACTTAAGATTAACAAATGATTAACATCACACTTTAACCAATTGGTCTGACCAGGCAGTAAAAGGTGTGATCTAATCTTTTGAAATTCAATCGAATACTCCAGTGAAGCTTGTCAGAAGAAAACGATCAAATTTCTCAGACCATCGCAATTGAAACGCTAACAATAGCCTTGACGGCTCGGAGTAAGCGACGAGAGTATGAAATACATCTTCGGTTCTAGGGGATATAAAATGAGAAACACCGAAGTTAGTCACTTCACCAAGTTGGTAATCCATCTCGATTTTTCTATTACTTTCGGGTGTGTAAGAAGCTAGAAAGCATTAAGTAGAAATTTTTTGAAAAAAAATGGAACTGTTTGGAAAAGGCTCGGTCTGAATATACGTAACAGTTAGGGCATTTGAAGTTTCACTGGCCGTCAAACTTGTTTCCATCTAATTGTTACGTTGCTGCTTTTTTCTTATTAACTCCTATGTTTGTATCCGCCCAGTCAAATTTTCGGCTGGGCTTTTTTTCGCCTATAGATTTACCAAGCGCCTCTTTCGATGATTTGCCCCAACTCCATAAGCTAGACCTTAGTTGGTCACAAAAGTAACCACCCTGAAGTGGTTGATGTGCCGATCTGCAGACATAAAAAAGCCTCCCGAATGGGAGGCTTTACTAAACAGTGTGTATCTTACGCTTGCGCTTTCTTAGGCAAAGAAAAGTGCAGTAACGCGTAGCCAAGTAACGCGGCTGTCGTCGAGCCCATTAAGATGCCTAGTCGAGCATAGGTATCAAACTCAGGGCTTACATTTCCAAACGCTAAAGAGGAAATGAATATAGACATTGTAAAACCGATACCACACAACACAGAGACCGCAAAGATATGCTTGAAGTTAATGCCTTCCGGTAACTTAGCTACACCCATTTTCACAGCTGCCCAACTAAAGGTGAAGATACCTAGAGGCTTACCAACCAGTAGCCCCAAAGCAATACCTAATGGCAGCATTGAAGTTAGGCCTGACATCGATACGCCTTCTAGCGAAATCCCCGCATTTGCAAATGCGAATAGAGGTAAGATACCAAATGCCACGTATGGATGAAGTGCGTGCTCCATGTGCTTAAGTGGGGAATGTTCGCCCTGTTTACCCTTAAGAGGAATAGCAAAGCCGATCACTACGCCTGCAAGTGTTGCGTGAACACCAGATTTAAGTACCGCAAACCATAAGATCGCGCCGACTATCATGTATGGCGTCAGTTTCGTTACTTCCTTCGCATTCAACATGAACAGGACACCAGTCATGATGAAGCCAACAAGCAGCGCCATGCTAGAAAGATCACCTGTGTAAAACAGTGCAATAATAACAACCACGCCTAAATCGTCGATGATAGCGAGAGCTAACAAAAACACTTTAAGGCTTACTGGTACGCGCTTACCTAGTAGCGCCATGATACCTAGAGCAAATGCAATATCCGTCGCAGCTGGAATGGCCCAGCCAGAAACCGCCTCTGGGTCGTTAGCATTAAACGCAACGTAAATAAGAGCAGGGGCTAACATACCACCAACCGCTGCAATCGCAGGGAAAATTGCGGTTTCTTTTGATTTTAGCGCTCCTTCAAGTAGCTCTCGCTTCACTTCAAGGCCAATAAGTAAGAAGAAAACAGCCATTAGGCCGTCATTAATCCAGTGAGAAACTGACATACCGAATACATAAGTATGCAGTACAGATTGATAAGTTTCGCCCAGCGGTGAGTTAGCAATGGTCATCGCAATTGCCGCTGCAATTACGAGAAGAATACCACCTGCTGATTCCATTTTGAAAAAGTCACGAATGACATCGTTCATGGTTTCGTCCTTATATTTATTATCTTAATAAACGATTAACAAAGAGTGATAAGAGTGTATAGCTGTCGAAAACTTTAGAATAATCGCTTCTTCAGAGTATAAACTTCGGTTTTTTCGATGTTAAGTTTACTATACATCGTATTTTCCAACATGACACTCAATTTTGATCGGAGATCGTATTTGTTTTTGTCGCACCAAATATTTATCAAGATGATGAGAAAATCAGCATAACACGGCTTGTACCATCATGATAACCCCGTACTTTTGAGAAAAAGCTAGGAAGCTTCGCGCACTAAAAAACCACCCGTAGGGGGTGGTTTTCTTCACAACTCAATAGCCTGTCAGCTGCATAAAGCCCCAAGCCTCATTGGAGCCGGAGGCTAAAGTAGGCCCTTCCCAGTAAGGTATTACAAAGGGTAGCCACATATCTGACTTGATAATGCGGGTAGTCAAATTAACTTGATGCTTCGGAATATTGATAATCCACTGCAAAGGTAACCTTCTTCCATTGGATAAACTGGTCACTTGCATTGGTTTAATACTGATATCATCGTCTGAGAGGTTGATGACTTTACCTGAGCGTGTCGACAACGTGCCAAACACGTGCGGTGTTTGCCCATGGTGACGATAACGGCTAACAGTTAATGCTCGACCATCATCTAAATTGAAAACAAACCAATCCCAGCCTTGTTGCCCCTCACCAATTAAGCCGCTGCCCCACTCTTTTTGCGCCCAAGCAGAACCCGTCACTGAGAATCGCTTACCATTTAAGCTTAAGCTACCTTTTACTTTTAAAAATGGAGCACTGAAGCTGAAAGAAGCAACAGATTGCAACGCATGTTTAACTTGGAAACCTTTGTCTCCATTCACGACAAAGGGGCCGTTTGTCATGGTATTGAGCTCAAGTCCAAACGTATCAGTATTCACATTCAAGTTGCCCGGGAAAGGCGTCGCACCGAGTGATCGCCAAGTCCAATTATCAATCCATAACCTGAAAGGACGATTGATCATACCAGCTTGGCCTATCCCACCTCTAGCTACCCGTTGCTCTTTCCATACATGCGAGCCATGACTGACGACAACATGTGAAATGTACAATTGAGGGTTCTGCCAACCGCTGGTTTCTCGCTCGTCCGTCGCAACCCTAAAATAGCTCCATTGAACATTGTAGATCTTGCCTTGCTCATCTTTTAGTTTCGCAAAGTAGTGCCACCATTCATGCTGATACTCGGGATGAAAGCGAAAGTCTGAGGGTAAAGAGACATGCTCATTAGGTAGTACAGGCTCGAAAATCGTTTGATTTTCACGCGTTAAGATAGAATCAAGTTCGCTTTCTCGTGTTGCTGTCGCCTCTAACCAAAAAGTTGAGTAAAAAGCAGCCCCAGTCAGAAAAGCGAACGTAACAACAATGAGCGTTGAAACCAACAAGCGTTTTTTAGAGCCCATTTTTTTCATTACAACGCGTCCCTTAATGACTTCATCGGTGTACTTTTGATCATTCTAATAACTGGCAATGCGCCAGCAACCATGATGGCAAGCATCGCCCAAGCAATGGTTTGAGCATACTCCCATGGAATCGTTTGAAGCTCTAGAGACCAGCCAAATGATTGCTTAATGATAATATCAACGATCAAATGTGCGAGCGCCAAGCCGAGCGGCACTGCAATAATCGCAGAAATGGCTCCGAAGACGAATAGCTGCAAACCACCTAATACGACAAGTTCTTTTCCGGACACACCCATGCACCTTAATAAGGAAAAATGCCGCTGCCGTGAAAGTTCTCCTGCCAACGTCGCAAAGAATAAACCAAACACTGCAATAATCAGCGTGATATTGCCCAAGGTTCCTGCTATCGCAAAGGTATGATCAAACACTCTCATTGCTTGGCTATAAATATTACCGTTATCAAACACACGATCTTGCGGGAGACGGAATACATTCTCTAAGCGATTTTTCAGCCCTTCTCCATTGACGTTATCTTTTAATACTACGCCAAGACCAACATTACCCGTACCTGCAAATGCATACAGCCAATTCCGGTGCGACATCATCACCTGGTTATATGGGTTTCCATAATCGTAGTAAACGCCTACGACTTGCCAGTCACCACCAAGCGGTTCTTGCAAGTTAATGAAATCGCCAGGGCGGATATCCAGCTTCAAGGCCATCGACTCACTGACCATTAAGCTCTTGGTAGCGTGCAGTTGATACCAGTAATTTGGGACACCTAACTTGACGGTAAGTGAGTCTAACTCACCTTCAGAAGAGCCCGTACTCACAACTTGCAGAGCACCATGCTCGGTCGGCATATCTTTTTCCCAGCGCCACCAAACCGAGTTCACCTCTGGCTGATTCTGGAGCCATGCGCTCATCCTAGCGGCTGAATTGTTGGTCGGATAGATGTACACATCAGCGGCTAATCGCTGATTTAGCCACTTATCGGTTGTATCTCGAAAGCTTCCGACCATTGTTTCTACACCAATGTTTGCCGCCAGCGCTAACATAAACGCCATCGTAGCCACACCGCGATAGCTCATGCTGGCTGCTGCATCAGCAAAAAACCAACGGACACGAACCCATCGCATGGTATAAGAAAAACTTTGGAACATATGCCACATAATAAATGGCATAAACAACGCCACACTAACCAACATCAGCGCAATAATAGCAAAGCCGGTTTCTTGTGTTTTCGGCGCCTGATATACCGCTATTGCAGCGACACAAAACGCACATGCCGCAAGCGCCTGCCAAGAGAACTCTCTTCCAGCAAATCGCATTAGCGACAGTCGAGAAGAAAGGCGGATTGGTTGTGACTTCAGCAAACGGATTAATGGCCACAGACACGATATCAACGCACCCATCGCTGCCATGATTAGACTGTATAAGCTAGATTGCCATGACCATCCTATGGTTAAGCCTACGTTGGCATCATACAAATCACTCAGGCTCGAAGACACTGCTGGGATAAGTTCATTTGCTAAGATCAAGCCAAAAAAGTTACCACACGCCCACGCAATAAAGACGAGCAAAGACAACTCTAGTAATAAAGCTTGCGCTAACTGTGTTCCGTTAACACCAGTCTGTCTCAAAATACCGACCAAACGTTGTCGCTGGATGAAAGACAGAGACATCGCTTGATAAAAAATAAACAACCCGACCAAAAACGACAACATTCCCATCGCGGTGAGATTCATATGGAATGC
This sequence comes from Vibrio sp. OPT46, assembly GCF_015163535.1. Lineage (NCBI taxonomy): Bacteria > Pseudomonadati > Pseudomonadota > Gammaproteobacteria > Vibrionales > Vibrionaceae > Vibrio > Vibrio sp. OPT46. Next base: position 72,354 of record NZ_JADDYG010000530.1, read on the forward strand.
GTTAGTTAGCGACTCAAGCTCAGTACGCGTATTCCTAACGAGCGTCATTCCGTTTGGCAACATGTTTTTCAGTGCTATCAGCTTTTCCTCTGGCATTTCGCCACAAGAAATCGCAGACAAACCTGAGCTCCGCTTGAGCATACGCAACAACGATATATCAGTAACCAACCGAGTACCCGAAAGCATCTTGTCCTTATCTACTTGAATAGGCCCGAGACGGCTTCCGTCATTCATCTCAATGAAGTCCCCATCCTGCCAACTCATGTAAGCGGCTAAATCTTGACTAACGAGAATAGGATAAGGAGGCTTCATTAGTGATAAAACCGGCATCTCACCCAGCGATTTTCCTTGTTGTAGTGGGATCATCGCGACAGGATCTATCCCCACCAACATCAGGCTCATATCGGTCTTGGCATCTAGATGAAGCACATCAAACGGTGCACATTGGTTAAACCCAGCTCGACGTAACTGAATATAAAAACCTTGAGGAATTTTATTGGCAGAGTGCTTCGTTCGGATTCGGTATGGCAAAGGATTGGAGAAAAGCTTTTCCCCAGTAGCATAACTTTGTTTTGCATGCTGGTTGATAGAAGTAACACCAACAAGGAGGGACACGCCTAAAGTTAATCCCAGCCAGACAAGAATAATTTGTAGAGGGTAACGACGGTAATGACCGAGTAGTGCCTTAACTACGGGCCATAACATGTAGCTGCCCTCCTTGAAGTCGAATCTTTCCTTCCATATGGGCGGCCACTTTTTCACTGTGCGTCACTAACAGCAAAGTACACTCCAGTTGGCGAGCGAGACTCGTTAATAAGCGCATTACTGCTTCTGCGTTTCGCTCATCTAGACTACCAGTTGGCTCATCAGCAAGCAGGATTTTGGGTTCCATATAGAGTGCACGAGCAATCGCCGCACGTTGTTGCTGACCACCAGACGCCTCTTCCGGATAACGTCCTAGCAATGGCATTAAGTCCAAAGCAGAAAGAATTTGACGCCACAACTCTTTATCTTCCGGCAGACCTTTTAACTGACGACAAAAACGAATATTGTCGGCAATATTAAGTGTAGGAAGCAGGTTGAATTGTTGGAAGATATTCCCAATATTGTTGCGGCGATAAAGGGTTCTTAAATGCTCCGGTGCTTCATGCATAGCAAAATTTGGAAACTGCACTTCACCAGAGTCAGCAGTATCTAATCCGGCGATTAAATTCAGCAGAGTACTTTTGCCCGAACCACTTTCTCCCATCAGAGCAACTTGGTCGCCTTGCTGCAATGTTAATTCTGCCCCTTGTAATACAGGGTGAAACTCTCCCCCGTCTACATAGCCTTTACATAGGTCTGACAGTTTTAACATTGATTATGCCGCTCGGATGGTGTTTAAAAATTGGGATCAGAATCTACACTAAAATCCTGTTAGTAGAAAGTATTTTGAATGCTTGATCACACTATGGAAGTACAAATGCAACTCGATTCACTTTCTGTTGCTAATTTTGTTGACGTTTTGAGCAGATTTTTGCAGCCAAAATAAACTCTGTTCCTCCTTACTGGCCAATCAGGTTTTTCATCCATTTTCGGCTAACCATTCTTGGCAAGCAAATCGCCCACTTCACAACTTCTTCCGTCAAAAAGAGTAAGTAAACCCATTGTGGGTCCCAATTGAGATAAATCGCTGCAAATGCTGCGAGTGGAATCCCGATCACCCACTGCGCCAAGATGTCTTGATACAAACAAAACTTAACATCACCGCCCGCACGTAATACACCAACAATAGCCATCATCGGCACCGAGCGTAGCACGACACCCAACGCAAGAATCACCATAAACTGTTCAGCTAGCTCGCGAGTGTCCGTTGTCAGTGCACTAAACGCATTAAGGATCCATTGATTTGACACTATCAACAAGACGGCGACCACAAATGCGATAAGCACATTCAAAATGACCGTAGCCCATGCTTGATAATAAACGGGTTCAAAATTACGAGCGCCGAGCTGGTTCCCGACTAGAACTGCAGCCGCATTCGATAAACCAATCATCATCGCCAATGCGATCGACTCAACAGGTGTCATTACGGAAAGCGCCGCCAAACCTTGCACGCCTGCTTGCCCCATGATGGCGTGATAAGCAAACAGCCCACCAGCCCACGCCAAGAAGTTAAATGTGGTTGGCAAAGAGAGGCTCAAGAAACGCGTAATTTTATCTAAGACCAATCCTGCGCGTATATCATCCCAACCAAATGCGATTATGTGTTTTTTCAACCATAGATAACCAAACAGGCAACCTACTTCGATCGCGCCACTGATTACCGTTGCGATCGCTGCTCCCGTAATACCCAGAGCAGGAAAGCCTAATTGACCAAAAATTAAAACCCAGTTAAGAAACACATTAGATAAAATGCCTATACCACTAAAAAAAGTGCTTAAGCCTGGTTGGTGCATCGCCCTTAGGCCCACCGACATACTGGCCACACATGCAACAGCAAACATGCTAACCGACGAAATAATGAGATAGCTGGCCCCTAGCTCAATCACTTCTTGTGAATCGGTAGTCAAACTCATGATGGGCTGTGGAAAAACAACAAACAAAGCAACAGCAATCGCAGCAAACATCATTGCGATCATCCATGTTAAAGCGGTACTGCGACGCACCCCAACTTTATCGCCAGCCCCCCAATATTGAGCGGTTAACAATGCACCACCCGTTGTCACCCCAACTAACATAATGGTGGTGACGAAAGTCGCGCGCGCAGCAACTCCAACTGCGGCAATTTCTGCTTCACCAAGTTGACCAAGCATAAGAACATCGACGAGGCTTCGGCTTGAAAACATCATGCTTTGCAGTGTAATTGGTAACGCGATTGCAAATAAACGACGTAAGAATGCTTTATCTGCGTGTATTGAGAGTTGAGAAAGAAAAGTCACAAGCGCTCCAACGACAACTTATTGATAGAATGGGGAAAGTGTCTCATGATTATACTCTGTGGTGTTTATTCCACCAACGATAAAAGGACAGATAATGAAAAAGGTGTTGGTGCTAGGCGCCTCGGGTTACATTGGCTCTCAACTTCTTCCGTTACTTTTAGATAAAGGTTACGCCGTCACAGCAGCGGCGCGACATATTGATTATTTAGAGTCAAGAACTCAGCCTCACCCTAATTTAACGTTAAGGTATCTCGACTTGGCTGACGCAGAGACCACGAAGGCTGTAGTGAACGATTTTGATTTAGTATTTTTTCTCGTGCACGGGATGGCTCAAGGTGATGACTTTGTTGAGTACGAACTAAACCTTGCTTTGAACTTCAAATATGCGTTGGAACAAAGCTCCGTCGAGCATGTTATCTATTTGAGTGCCATTCAACCTCAAACCGGAAACTCTCGCCATTTAGCCGCTCGTAAAGCCACGGGAAAAATAATTCGACAGTCTGGTATTCCAGTAACTGAATTGCGTGCTGGCGTTATCATCGGCCCCGGCTCTGCCGCTTTCGAAATCATGCGTGACTTTGTCTACAACTTACCTATTTTGATCGCGCCTAAATGGGTCGACTCAAAAGCGAACCCTATTGCCTTGCCCAATCTCAACCACTATTTATTGAAGTTAGCAGAAGCCCCCTCTCCAGAAGAAAGTCACATTTATGAAGTTGGTGGGCCAGATACACTTAGCTACCGCGAACAGTTCAAAGTCATTTGCCGAATCACGAACAAGCCGTATCGGCTGTGGTCGACCCCGCTACTTACTCCGAAAATGGCATCGTACTGGCTAGGTTTAGTTACCTCAGTGCCAACTAGTATCGGTAAAGCATTACTTGCGGGCTTAGAGCACGACTACATTGCAGACTCCAAAGCGATTGAAGAACGATTTCCTCAAACGCTGATCAGCTACGAGCAAGCGGTAACTGATACCATTCAAGATGAAGGCACATTTGTACGCAGTAATGTCTGGGGGTTTGAACCCGCAGCGCTTCGTCGATGGCAACCAGGATATGGCTATTACCCAAAACAAGCTGGAGCGAGCATTAAAACTCATGCCTCCGCTGCGGCATTATGGAAAGTGGCGCAAAAGATCGGGAGTCGCGAAAAAGGCTATTACTTTGCCAACATCTTGTGGCGTACACGTGAATGGCTCGATATCTTTTTTGGTGGCGGAAAACCGATTCGCGTTTCTCCTCCTGGACCAGAGCTTAAAGTCGGTGATTTTATTGACTCTTGGAAAGTGATTCGCTGCGATAATAATCAGTTTCTTTCACTGTTTTTTGGTATGAAAGGCCCAGGCCTTGGGCGTTTAGAAATTACCATCAAAGATCTCGGTGACGAACGAGAATTGGATATTACCGCCTGGTGGCACCC
>NZ_JADDYG010000530.1:76787-92496 GCF_015163535.1 Vibrio sp. OPT46
CATATTTAAAGGCATGGTCAAAGCCATCGCGAAAGAAGCAAACCGTTTAGAAAACAAAAAGCCCCAATAACAGGGGCTTCTAAACACTCAAAATGTCACTTTAGTCAGCTTTGAACGAGAGTGGAATTTCGGCTAACTGGTTGCCTTCGTTTGCTGGAAAAATAAGGTACTCGCCATGGTATTTCACCATCGATTTGTAGTCTGTTACCTTATGTACCATAAAGCCCGCTTGCGCTGCTTTCTCAACAAACTCAGCATGATTGCCACGTACAAACCAACTCATTGGCTTTACGAGCAACTCGCCATCAAAACAGCTTTCGCATTGGTCTGCACATAACGCTAAAGAGTTTTGACCTTCAGTGAAGATTTGTACTTTGCCGCACCCAATCAGTTGCTCAGATGTTGAGACTTCCCAGCCTGCTTGCTCCATCAAATCAAGAAAAGACTCAATATCGGAATCTTTGAACACTTTGGAGTCTTCACCTTCAGGGAAGAATTGCGCATAAAAAGCAGAAATACGTTTAAAGATAAACAACAAACCAGCATCGTTCCCCTTTGAGCGACCTGCTTTTTGCCAACGCGTTAAGTCATCGCCTACCGTACGTCCGAAACGTTGTGATTTTAGCGCCTTTGTTACCCAACGCACTAAATAATGGTTATTCGCAACAGGGGCATTGGCTAACTTACCTGAGCGATGCTCTTGATCTAACTCTTCAAGTGCTGAGTTAACCAAGTTTTGAATTTCTTTGGTGTAATTCGACATTACGCCTTTCTTCCTAAAGTCCAATAAAACAGTGCTGAAAGCACAGAACAAGCAAACATCACGATGATCATCGGCCAAGCAACATTCCCGGGCAGTGATGCCACCAGCGCACCAACCAATGAACCGATACCGAATCTTAATGTCCCCGCTAGAGACGACGCCGTACCCGCCATTGATGGGTAACCACTTAAAAGCAGCGCCATCGCGTTACTACCTATCGTCGACAATGTACCGATAAACAGCACAACAAAAGGTACAATGCCCCATAATCCGAAGTCCATTAACCAACTTACGAATAAACCAATCCCCGCCAAAAGTTGCACGAACAACCCAAAACGAAGCATGGCATGGGAACCAACTTTCTTCACCAAGCGACCATTAATACTGGTCATGATGATCATCGCCACAATGTTCAAACCAAATAGGTAACCAAAGTGGTCTGGTCGAACACCATATAAATCAATATAAACAAACGAACCCGCCGTCAAAAATGCAAACATTCCGGAAAATGAAAACGCACCTGAGAGCATCAAACCGATCGCTTCAGGATTGGAGCATAATCTGGCGTAGTTTCTCAGCGTCGTGCGGAAACGAAGAGGCTGACGATTTTCAGGCTGTAACGTTTCAGGGATTTTCCAAAGTACGAGAAAAATCACAACTACAGCGAAAATAGCTAGTACCCAAAAAATGGAACGCCAACCAAACCAAATCGCGAGATGGCCACCGATCATCGGTGCCACCAACGGCGCAATAGTAATGACCAGAGTAACGAAGGACATTGCGCGTGCAAAGTCTTCACGGTCAAACATGTCACGCACGACAGCTTGGATAATGACCGCCGCTGCCGCGCCAGCAAAACCTTGTGCCGTACGTACATAGGTCAGCGCATCAATGCCATTTGTTGTCGCACTCACAACAGCAGCCAAGCCGAAGAAAAGTACGCCTAAAATCAACACAGGTCTGCGACCAAAGCTATCGGCAAGCGGCCCGTGAATTAACTGGCCGATCGCAAAACCCGCGGTATAAGCCGTCAACGTAATCTGAACCGCGCCAGGCGCGACCCCCAAATCTTTCGCAATTGTCGGCATCGCAGGCAAATACATATCGATCGCCAAAGGCGTCAAAGCACCAATCGCTCCTAGTACCAGAAACAATAGAAAACTGATTTGGGATTGCGGAGCACTTTGAGCTTTTTCTGTCATTCTTTTACCTCTTGTTGGAGCCCTACCGTCAATACTTGCAGAACAAAGTGAAAATAACGGAAGTTCTCATATCGCTGAATGTAGAAGCCAAAAACCTGTTCTATCCAACGTTCGAGAATCATAAGGGCAAATATGTACCAAGGTGTGACCTTGACGAACTCGACATAGAAAAGCATGTGAAAGCGAAATGTGTTTATGGGAAACAAACACAATGCAGTAAAAATGATGGCGTTGACACCATCATTCCATTCACCGTAGCCGAAGGCTTTGCAATAAGAGTATGCATGCATCAGCTAAATGCAAAGGCATATCACTGAGATGAGTAAGCACACCGGAATTGTCTAGGCACTAATTTTGGTAGGAAAATTTATTTTGAGCCAATTCCTACCAAAAGACTAGTTCCTATTAGGAACTAAAGAATTTCCCATGCTGACAATTAATTCCAAATAGAATCAATTTCTTCTTGCGTGAGGTAGCGATAATCACCTGGTTCTAGTGCCTCATCAAGTTCGATAGAACCAATACGCTCACGATGTAAGTACTCAACTTTATTTCCTAACGCCGCGAACATACGTTTCACTTGGTGATACTTACCTTCCACGATAGTTAACAATACTTCATTCTCGGCCTCGTTCACGATTTCCAAACGAGCGGGCAATGTTGCTTCTGATTCATTGCGCAAAATGATGCCTTGTTCGAGCTTTTCCGCGTAATCTGGCTGAATAGCATCGACGAGCCAAACACGGTACGTTTTCTCACACTTATGCTTAGGTGAGGTAATACGGTGAGACCACTTACCATCATCCGTAATCAACACTAAACCAGTTGTGTCGACATCTAATCGGCCCGCAAAGTGAAGGTTTTCAATTTTAGGCTCATCAAGCAATGCGAATGCAGTTTGGTTGTAGCCATCTTCATGTGAACAAACAAAGTCAGCAGGCTTATACAACATAATGTAACGAGGACCAGGAGCACCAATAACACGGTCTTCCCACATCACTTCCGCACCTTCAGGTACTTTAAATGCACCACTTTTTTGAACCTCACCGTCTACGGTGATGTCTCCACTTTTGATGATCTTTGTTGCCTGTTTGCGTGTTGCACCCAGAGCGTCACACAAATATTTATCTAAACGCATGAATACCTCATTGAATTATACCCAAGTGATCTCTAAATCTTGGTTTAAAGGTCACTTGGGTATAAAAGTCAGGTATTATAGCGTTCCTCGTTCGAATAGTTGAGCAATTTCACATATTTTCATGTACACACTTCGTCCTTATCAAGCCGACTCGGTTAAAGCCGTTATTCATTACTTTCGTAAACACTCGACACCAGCAGTGATCGTGCTGCCAACCGGTGCAGGAAAAAGCTTGGTGATCGCAGAACTTGCTCGCCTTGCGAAAGGACGAGTGTTAGTCCTCGCCCACGTAAAAGAACTGGTCGAGCAAAACCACGCAAAGTATGAAGGTTATGGTTTAAAAGGTTCCATCTTCTCAGCAGGATTGGGACGAAAAGAAACTGACCAGCAAGTCGTGTTTGCTTCGGTTCAATCGGTCGTACGTAACTTAGATTCGTTCAAAAACCAGTTTTCTCTGCTCGTTATTGATGAGTGCCATCGTGTGCCAGATGACAAAAACAGCAGCTACCAAAAAGTTATTACTCACTTACGAGAACTGAACCCTGGCATTAAGGTGCTAGGACTAACTGCAACGCCCTATCGTTTAGGAATGGGCTGGATTTATCAGTATCACACCCGAGGTCAAGTGCGAACCGAAGAGCCTCGATTCTTCCGCGATTGTATTTTCGAACTGCCGATCCGTTACTTGCTCGACGAAAACTTCCTCACTCCAGCCCGCATGATGGATGCGCCCGTTTTGTCTTACGACTTCTCTCAGCTGAAGCCCGCTAACACCGGACGCTACAAAGAAGCAGAAATGGACATGGTGATCGATAAAGCCAAACGTGCGACTCCACAAATTGTTGAGCAAATCATGCAATATGCGAAAGAACGTCAAGGTGTCATGATCTTCGCTGCAACTGTTCGACACGCACAGGAGATACACAGTTTATTGCCAGAAGGCGAAACTGAAATCGTCATTGGTGATACACCTACGCCGGAGCGCGATGCGATCATCCAAGCGTTCAAGAATCGTCAAATAAAATACTTGGTCAATGTTTCGGTACTGACAACCGGGTTTGATGCGCCGCATGTCGATTTAATCGCGATTTTGCGACCAACAGAGTCAGTCAGTCTGTACCAACAGATAGTAGGACGAGGATTACGCTTATCAGACGGAAAATCAGAATGTTTAGTGCTTGATTACGCAGGCAACAGCTACGATTTATACCAACCTGAAGTCGGTGATCCCAAACCAGACTCTGACAGTGAAATTATCACGATTCCTTGCCCGGCTTGCGGATTCAATAACAACTTCTGGGGTAAGTTGGATAGTAACGGTTTCTTGGTTGAACATTTTGGCAGACGTTGCCAAGGTTACTTTGAAGATGAAGACACAGGCGAACGTGAACACTGTGGCTACCGTTTTCGTGCCAAATACTGCGGTGAATGTGGTGCGGACAACGATATCGCTGCACGAATTTGTCATGAGTGTGATGCGACGCTCGTTGACCCAGATAAAAAGCTAAAAGAAGCCCTTAATCTCAAAGATGCATTAATCTTTGAATGCACAGAAATGGACCTATCTGTATTTAAGTCCAGTGATGGTAAATCTCAGCTAAAGGTGACGTATTCTGGTGAACCATACCAAGGCGAAGGCAATGCGTTAGTTCATGAGTTTTGGTCATTGAGTACCAAAAAACAAAAACAAACGTTTAAAGATCAGTTCGTACGCCCCCACTTAGCAGACAAGCATCGCCCTTTTGAAGAGGCTTCACCGACACGTGTTGTTGCCAATCAACATCGTTTCCGTTTACCTCAGTTTGTTATTGCTAGAAAATCTGGTCGCTTTTGGAAGCTGCGAGATAAAATTTTTGAAGATGAGTTGAAATAACATCGACAACACATGGCAAAACTTAATTAGCTGATTCACTCTCTGTTCATCTATATCCGATATACTGCGGCTAACGCTCCAGAAAAGGTTTGACTATGTATAAAGCAACGACTTCTCTACATTCTGCGTTACTTTTCGGCCTTATCACGACATTCATGTGTGCACCAAGTTTTGCCAAGCATGGCAACGAGTACACATCACAAAATGGCCACGCCATCGTGCAAGATGTCGAAAAGCCAGGAACACGCATCGAATTCGATGAAGATCAAGATGAGGTCTATCGCGCGGTTCAACAAGGATATATACGACCATTTTCGGAACTTTACGCCGCAGTAGAAAACGACCTATACGGCCGCATCATCAAGGTCGAGCTTGAAGAAGATGATGATGCTTGGGTGTATGAATTGAAAATTCTGTACAACAATAGCGTCCTGAAAGTTGAGTACGACGCCGCCACGCTGGAAATGCTTGAGATCAAAGGTCGCAGCTTTAACAAAGCGTTAAAGCCGCAAAACAACTAAACTTGTCTAATGCGTAATCCAGACGCGATGCGTAGCTTACTTCGATAAAAATCCAAACATAATAAGAATCATCAATATGAAAATACTTGTTGTTGAAGATGATCCTCGTTTAGGCGAGCAAATCATCGAAACATTAGAAAGTACCGGCTGGGTACCAGAATTGTCCCAAGATGGCATAGACGCTCTGTATCGCGCGACTTCGGAAGAATGGGACGCCATTGTTCTTGACCTCGGCTTGCCAAAACTGGATGGTCTTACCGTCCTAAAAGGCATCCGAGATGAAAACATTAATACTCCTGTCGTGATTTTAAGCGCTCGCGACACCCTAACGCAGCGAGTTGAAGGCTTAAACGCAGGTGCAGACGATTACCTAACTAAACCATTTGAAATGGTTGAGCTTATCGCTCGTATTCGTGCACAGCTGCGAAGAGCCTCTGGTAATGCCTCTCCTGTGATGCAAATTGGCGACTTGAGCTTGGATACACGCACTTCTAAAGTCATGTGGCAAGGTCAAGCGGTAAGCTTGACGGCGCTAGAATATAAAGTGGTCGCTTACTTTATGCATAACCCGGAAAAAGTGATTTCTCGAACCGAACTCGTCGAGCACATTTACAAACAAGACTTTGATCGTGACTCCAACACAATCGAAGTTTTTATCGGCCGAATTCGCAAAAAAATCGCACCAAAGATCATCAAAACTGTCCGAGGGTTGGGATACCAATTAAATGCCGAATAGAAACAGGCTACCGTTGAACGCAATAAAACGACTGAGTATCAAAAGTCGCCTCGTTTTAGCGGCGATCGTTTGGTTAACGGCAATGATCCTCGCCGCTGGTGTGACGATACCGACGCAGGTCTACAACTATATGGTTGATGACACTCGCTCACAGCTCAGCATTTTTATGGATGAAGTCGCAGCACAGTTAGAAGTCGATAACACCGGGCATCTTTCACTCTCAGCTCAGCTATCAGACCCTCGATTTAACCGACCTTACAGTGGTTTGTATTGGAGTGCCTCTACAGAGGCAAGCCTCGAACGTTCTCGTTCGTTGTGGGACAAAAAAATCGAATACAAAGGTTTGGATAAAGATGCGTATGGAGCAAGAGGCGAAAAACTAATTACGCTAGAAAAAGCGCTGTATCTTCCTGATTACGATGGTTCTATTCACATTATTATTGGTATTGACGAAGAGCCCATTAAAAATACCCTTCAGACGTTAATCGGCCAACTTTGGCTTATTTTGGGTTTATTATTCGCGGGCGTACTTACGGTCATTTTACTGCAAATTGCTTGGTCATTGAGTCCGCTTACAAAGCTACAAAAAGAATTAGCCGAGCTGAAGTCTGGTAATAAAAAGAGTCTAGAAGAAACCTACCCAAAAGAGATTTCTCCTCTAATCTTCGACCTCAACGCTCTGCTGTTCCATTACCAAGAATTACTAGAGAGAGCTCGCAATCATGCAGGTAACCTATCTCATGCACTTAAAACGCCACTTTCTGTTCTAAAAAATGAAGTTCAGACGTTAGAACCTGAGGCACAATCCCGTCTCCGAGCTCCAATCAATCAAATACAAGACCATATCGATTACCATTTGGGTCGTGCCCGTATGGCCGGATCGATGAACATATTATCAGTGAAGTCGAACCCAGCAGATCGTGTGGATGCTATCTCAATGGCGTTTGATAAAGTGTATGCGAGCCGAAGCATTACCTTAATTAATGAACTTGATTCAGAGCTGAATGTAGCAGTAGAGCAGACCGATCTCGATGAAATGCTAGGTAACTTGCTAGAAAATGGCTATAAGTGGGCCAACAGCATGATTCGTGTGCACTCCTCTCAGGATAAGGAAAATATACACATCATTATTGAAGATGATGGGCCAGGTATCCCTAAAGAGAAACTGAGTCAAGTAATCAAGAGAGGAGTTAGATTGGATGAAACAACCCCTGGCTCAGGTCTTGGTCTAAACATAGTCAGTGAAATGGCACACAGTTACCGAGGTCAATTAACATTGGATACAAGCGCTTTAGGTGGATTAAAAGCATCTTTAGTCTTACATCTCAGCCGAACATAAAGCATATAACACATAAACTTTGTTCTTCGGACCATGATTAGTAAACCGATGAAAATGAAGTCGATGTGAACAAAATCCAAGCAAAGCGTTAAAAGGGATAGGCTTCCACCCCGCTAAATCATACCTTTTTGTTGATTTGGATACGATTTGGGTTGCCCATTTATAAGTGGAATGATAGTATCCGCGCTCGCTTGAACAGTTCCTGTTTCAAGCTTTACCACGAACAACAAGGTCGCATTGTTGATTGTGAACATTTGATTTTTACTAATTTGAGAGTAAATACTATGAAATTCGAAGCAGTAGTACGTACTGAACTAGGTAAAGGTGCGAGCCGCCGCCTACGTCACGCTGGCAAATTCCCTGCAGTTGTATACGGCGGTGAAGAAGCAGCAGTAGCTATCGTTCTTAACCACGACGACATCGTAAACCAAATGGACAAGCCTGAATTCTACGAAGGCATCGTTCTAGTTATCGATGGCAAAGAAGTTAAAGTTAAGCCACAAGACGTTCAACGTCACGCGTTCAAGCCAAAAGTTGAACACATGGACTTCATCCGCATCTAATTCCCTACCAAGGAATTAATCGGATTAAATCCAAACCTTTTGCATAAAAGATAATCGGACTTACCAACCGAGACATCTAAAAATTTCAAAACCCCGGAGTCTTACCACCTTCGGGGTTTTACTATATTTGGCATATAACATTTGATTTATGAACGGGCAATATACTTCACTAAAGTGAGATCGGTCAGCGTCATACTCTCAATCACTTCCGACTCTTCATCTCCAGTACACACAAAACCACACTTCTTGTAAAAGTTAAGCCCCTGTTGATTAGTATCCAGTGCTTTCAAACTGATCTGCATAACTGACGTAGAGAGCAAACGTGTCTCTAACTCATCTAACAGTGCACTTCCTGCTCCTTGCCCATAATGTAGCGGCGTAACGTAGCAACATGTCACTAATGCCGTTTTATCTTCGCTGGTGTGGTTAGGTAACTCGTAACTTAAAAAGCCAACAATTTCTCCTTGCCTCTCAACTACGATCAATTGGGCCAGTTGCTCCGTCATCACTCGCGCCCACATCCTTTCTCGACGCTCAATCGTAAACTGCTCTATGTAGCTCTTTGGCATTAATCCTTTATACGCCACCTGCCAAGAATCAACGTGTATCTTGGCGATTTGGGCTGCTTCCTTTTTGAGTGCGTCCCTTACTGTGTATCTCATAAGCATCCTTTATTAGCGTTCACCACTTACAAATTCTTTTAACCCTACCCTTTAAACCAAAGCTCAAAGATAACAGCTACAGTCGCAACGCTTTACATTAATCCATTTCATTTTCATTAATTAAATGATAGTTCACATCATAATATTCGAAGAAGAACGATCCATTATTTACTTTTCATTTTGACTCATTAGGTTGAATCTATTTGTTTAAACACTCGAGTGTCAAATGCGGAATAAGCACGATAAGGTATCGGATGAGGATAAATAAACGATGCCTAAAGCATAAGGTTTCTAAACGATCGCAATTATAGTAAAGAGATAAATACAATTTTTGATAGAGTTAGGCAGAATAAAGCCATAATCAAATGAGTTTCAATTCTGTGCTGTTCATTATGCATACAAACCGAGCCCCTCATCATTAGAGCGAAAATTTATAACGATTTGTGTCATACCTATTAGGGAAAACATAAACTTGGCAAAATTATCACCAAAATCAGCGTAATACTTCGCAAAAATGCGCATTGATTCACATAAACAACACACATTCAATTAACTACCTCACAAAAAATAGAGCTAGCTATATAAAATAAATACTAAATACCAATTCTGTTTATTTATAGACGTAGTTTGCAGGCTTATTAATTCATTTCTCCGATAGAAGTATAAATAAGAGATAGATCACTAAAGTTTCACATTAATTCCGTATATTTCACGCCGTAACAATAACAAAATCACAAAGAAAGGATCCCTTATGAAGTTTTCCAAATCTCTTTTGGTAGTGGCAGTGGGCGCTGCGCTAGCAGGATGCGGCTCAGACAGCGACAATTCTCCAGTAACCTGCGAGACTGCAGATTCTTGTACTAAGTTCACCGTTCTCCACACTAACGATAACCATGGTCGCTTTTGGCATAACAGCGACGGCGAATACGGCATGGCTGCGCGTCACACTTTAATCGAATCTATCCGCGCAGAAGTCGAAGCAAAAGGCGGTGAAACCATTCTGCTATCTGGCGGTGATATTAATACCGGTGTACCAGAATCAGACATGCAAGATGCGGTTCCAGACTTCGTAGGGATGAACCTACTTGGTTACGATGCAATGGCTGTCGGTAACCACGAATTTGATAACTCACTAGATATTCTCGATATGCAAGCCGAGCTAGCTGACTTCCCTATGCTGGCTGCGAATATCTATAAAAAAGATACAAACGAGCGTTACTTCGACCCTTACAAAGTATTTACTATCAACGGCCTTAAGATCGCTGTTATTGGTCTAACAACGCAAGACACTGCGAAGCTAGTCAATCCAGACAACGTATCAAACATCCACTTCGAAGACCCTCAAGTAGAAATCAAAAAGGTACTGAAGGAAATCGAAGAGAACGAAAAGGTAGACCTAGTATTTGCAACGACGCACATGGGTCACTACGAAGATGGTAAAAACGGTAGTGAAGCACCAGGTGACGTTAAACTCGCTCGCTCTCTTGAAGAAGGACAGCTAAACGCTATCATCGGTGGTCACTCACAAAACCCTGTATGTATGGAACCAGGTACCAATGAGTATGCTGATTTCAAACCTGGGGATGATTGTGCCCCAGACCAACAAAAAGGCACTTGGATTATGCAAGCGCATGAGTGGGGTAAATATGTGGGTCGTGCAGACTTCGAATACTACGACGGCAAGCTTCACTTAGCGAATTACGCACTGATTCCTGTAAACCTTCTAGACGAAAACGATGAAGTTATCGGTGAACGAATTCAACAAGATGCAACGGTAAAAGCGTTACTACTGCCATACCAACAACAAGGTCAAGAGTTATTAGATGAGAAGATTTCTAATACGACGGGTAAGTTAGAAGGTGATCGTAACGTAGTTCGCTCTCAACAAACTAACCTAGGTCACCTACTCGGCGAGGCATACCGTACTTACAAAACGGTAAATGCTGACTTTGGTGTGATGAACTCTGGCGGCGTGCGTGATTCAATCCAAGATGGTGATATCACTTACCGTGACGTACTAACGGTTCAGCCATTTGGTAACTTCGTGACTAAAGCAACTATGACAGGTAAAGAAGTTAAAGAATACTTAGATGTGGTTGCGACGAAATCTGCAGGCTCTGGTGCTTACGCTCAACTAGATAACATCACTTTAGATGTAAATTGTGATGCTGGCTCAGTAACCATTACCGATATTAACAATAAAGGCTTCGATCTAGACGCAACGTACACATTCTCTGTAATCAGCTTCAGTGCTGCTGGTGGCGATAACTATCCAATCATCGATGTTCAATCTACACAGCTAACCGATGCATACGTTTTGCGCGAGTTCTTCGTAAACAACCCACAAATCTCTGCGGATAACTACAACAAGAACTTAGAGAACATCAAGTACTTCAGTAATGGCCAACCAGTAAAAGGCTGTCCTGCATCTGGTAGCTAATACTCAACACCTTACCCCTGGCACTAAGAGCTTTTACAAGCAATTTCGTCAGGGCTTTCCTCAAAACCGAAGCTTTGTGCTTCGGTTTTTTATTTTCGATAAATTACTGAAAACTCTCCACCTTCACAATATGTTCAAAAATTGTTCATTTGTGTTATTGACGCCCCTGTGTTGGGCTTCTATGTTTGATAAGGTCTTTTAAATATGCAGGTTCATCGGCTAAATTTCGCGAAACATTTTTAATCGCATAGTCAATGATTCTGAGAAAGATGTGAATGGCGTTACAAACACTGCTCTCAAACAATTTGTCTTTGGACTTCAAACGATGGTGATGTGCCTCCACGCGCACACTAATGAGCAGCGATCTGGACGTCAATGTGTTCAAACTGCTGCCATCGAGTTCTGGAGGTCAAAAATGAAACGAGCCAGCAATAGCTACAGACTCCAAATGATCAAAGAAGTAGTTACCCGTAGAGAGCGTGAAGCTTGTACGGATCCTATGGCGAGATACATTCATCAACTCATGGATGAACGCCCAACAAGTAAATTAGATGTTGAATTCAATCATCGATTTTCAGGAAATCACTTCGACGAACAAGCGGGAGGCTGGGTTAGCGACCGTTGGTCGATGAAATAACGCCAATTACCGCTTTATAGGGAAAATGGATAGGAGATTCCCGGTTCTTAAAGGACACCTTGCCGGACCGGGAATATGTAAAAGCCTAATCAGAACCGAAAGCGAAGGCGTAACCCCACAGACTGAACAAGAGTTCTAGAATAAGTCTTGTTGAGGCGATGACTCATCTTGAAGCTGTTCTGGCTTCGTCTTCCCTGCCAACATCTTTCTTCTGTACCTTTGACGACACAACTTAATAACGTGCAACTGCTGAGCGGGGGTTAAGTTAAGCCAATTAAACCTTTCCTCTCTCTTTCTCATACACCCCTTGCAATACCCTTTTTCATCGGAGGTACATACTCCAATACAAGGGCTTGGGACAGTAAAAAACTCCAGTTGCTCCATACTAAAACCGCTCTTTCCATATTAGGGCGTATTGGCCTAGTTTAAATAATGAGAAGATTAGTCAGCAACAAAACTTGCTATATACTTCGTTATGTCAAAAACATACGAAACCATAACCTTATGCTGACAAAAACAGTGTTTTATTACTTATACTTACCGCGTTTATAAAAACGGAGTCTATAAAATGAAGCTTAGCCTAAAAACGTTAGTTACAGCAATCTCTCTCCCTGTTCTTATGACTGCTTGTGCTAGCAACGGTGATGATGTGAAAGAAATAACGGCTCAAGATTTGCAGCACCACAACTGGGAACTTGTTCAAGTTGATGGCAAAAATATCGTTCTAGACGAACACCAAAAAGCGGCTCGCCTAGAAATTGGTGAAAATCTAACCGCAAACGGCAACGCAGGTTGCAACAACTTCTTCGGTCAAGCCGAGCTGAAAAACAACCAACTACGCATCGAAAAAATGGGCATGACCATGAAGATGTGTATGGAAGATCAAATGAAGATCGAAAACGCAATGACACAAACACTATCTAACTGGAGCGATATCACGCTAACTAAAGATGGTCTTGTTCTGAAAAGTGCCGATCACGAATTGACGTTTACACTACGTGACTGGGTAAACTAATCCCAACTAAGTAAACCAGATAGTATCTTAAAGCAGCCAAACGGCTGCTTTTTTTATATCGATGAATCGTTAGTCATGCATGCTAAAGTCATTTAAATGGCCAACTTTCTTTCTCTTTTCGCCCTCAATTCCATGCTTTAGACATCAATTTTGCTCTGTAAAACAACCTATTCATATCTCTGGGGACAATAATTTTCAATTACTTGAAAGAATATCCTCAAACAAACGGTCCGCTCCTAAAATGACACCAAATTTGTCCTTTCTTCGTTTTGCTTCACATTGAGAGTAATTCTTTGAATCAATGAGTGATTCCGTTTGGGATTGGCATTGATAATAGAGAGAGATGAATTACTATCCTTGTAACAGAGCGGAACGACTTGCGAAAACGTCAATAGAAACGAAAGCAAGAACCAAAAGACATAACACGGAATAGATATGAAAAAGCTACTCAGCAGCATTGGCATTTTAGCCACGACTTTTGCGACACCTTCTTTTGCCGATTCATCAGTGAATAGCGAATGGCAAAAAATCGAACATCAAGCCGACGGGCAATCCGTCTACTTTCATGCTTGGGGCGGAAGCCAAGAAATTAATCGCTACATACAGTGGGCGAGTAGAGAGCTAAAATCACGTTATAACGTGACGCTAAACCACGTTAAAGTAACTGATATTTCTGAGACCACTACTCGACTTATCGCAGAAAAAGCGGCAGGCAAAAACAGCGGTGGCAGTGTTGATATGGTTTGGATCAATGGCGAAAACTTCAAATCAATGAAGGATAACCAATTGCTATTTGGTCCTTTTGTCGAAGGTTTGCCAAGCTGGCAATATGTGGATAAATCTCTACCAATTGATGTGGACTTCTCCGAGCCAACAGAAGGTCTAGAAGCACCTTGGGGAGTAGGACAATTAGTGTTTATCCATGACGAGCAAACCCTCCATAACCCTCCAAAATCATTCGCAGAAATGCTGAGCTATGCAAAAGCGTTCCCGAATCGCCTGACTTACCCTCGACCACCAGAGTTTCATGGCACAAGCTTTATCAAAGCATTACTCATTGAACTGTCTAACAACGCCCCTGAGCTGCAACAACCAGTTACCGATGACACGTTTGAGCAAGTCACTCAACCGCTGTGGTCTTATCTAGATGAGTTCCATAAAGTCGCTTGGCGCGGTGGTAAGCAGTTTCCAGGCGGTACAGCAGAAACCCTTCAGCTACTAGATGATGGTCAGACTGACCTGGCGATTACCTTTAACCCGAACGCGGTTTTCTCTGCGCAGTCGAGCGGTAATCTTGCAGAGAGCACCAAAGCGTACGCAATGGACGCAGGAGCACTCTCAAATATCCACTTTTTAGCGATTCCTTGGAACGCAAATGCCAGTGCTGGTGCACAAGTTGCGATAAACTTTTTATTGAGCCCTGAAGCACAGTCTCGCAAAGGTAACCTAAACATCTGGGGCGACCCTTCGGTACTAAGCAACCAATACCTAACTGGTTCAGCCAAAAACACTCAACAATTCAAATCTATAGCTGAGCCACATCCAAGTTGGCAAGCGGCGTTAGAAAAAGAATGGTTGAAACGCTACGGGAATTAGTAAGAATCCATGTTAAGAGCGCTGTATTTAGTCATTATCGCAGTTTGTATTTTGCCTACCATTCCGGGACTACTTGGAGTAGTGGTCTCTGCGCTCGGTTATGTACCTCCTATCGGTCTACACCACTTTTCTTTTGATGGCTTCAATGCCGTCTTTGATTGGGAAGGTGTTTGGACATCCATCGGGCTTACTTTCTACTCCGCCATTTTCAGTAGCTACTTGGCTTGCTTCATCGCATTTGCAATTCTACAAGCCTCTTGGGGCGGTAAGTTTTGGCGAAAAATTGAAGTTAGCCTTTCCCCACTTCTCGCGATGCCGCACGTCGCGTTTGCGATTGGCTTTGCGTTCTTGTTTGCCCCAACTGGTATGGGCGTTAGGGTTCTCAACCAACTGTTTGGTTACGACCCGAATGCACAAACGGTGAATGACTTAGCATTGCTGATTAAAGATCCGCACGCACTCGGTTTGATCATCATGCTTGCGATTAAAGAAGTGCCGTTTTTATTGTTGATGAGTATTCCAATTCTTCAGCAATTGAAAGTCGATAAGATTGAAAAAGTCAGTCATTCGATGGGCTACAGTTCGGCGCAAGCGTGGTGGAAATGCGTGTTCCCACAGTGGATAGCAAAACTGCGCTTTCCAATGCTGGCGGTATTGGCTTACAGTTTGTCCGTTGTCGATGTCGCCCTGATTATTGGCCCCACCAACCCGCCGACGTTTGCGGTTTTGGTATGGCAATGGTTTAACGATCCAGATTTATCGCTCCTACCAAGAGCGGCCGCTGGCGCAGTAATACTGTTTGCGATCGCAAGCCTTTTGATTGGATTTGCACGCTTAATGGAATGGTGTATTACCAAAGGCTTCAAACGCTGGCAGTACTCTGGTCGAAACGGGTTTCGTTTACCCGGTAAAACCCTATTTTCACTGATTGCTCTACTTGCACTTCTAATGATTCCACTCATGGTGCTGTGGAGCTTTGCCCAACGTTGGCGCTTTCCAGATTTGCTCCCAAGCCGTTACAGCCTGCGTTTTTGGGAATACGAATGGCACAGTATTCTAGGGACTCTAGAACAAAGTATGTCAATCGCCCTGATCAGCGCGACTGTCGCGCTAGTTCTTGCTTTAATAGCACATGAGTATCGTCTCCGTTATCGCTGGCAGGTGCCCGGTTACATCATCGCCATCCCGATGCTGATTCCTCAGCTATCCGTGCTATTCGGTATG
>NZ_JADDYG010000530.1:92550-99329 GCF_015163535.1 Vibrio sp. OPT46
AAGTAGTGACGCTGTACTTAAACAGTAATGCGTATTTCTTTTGGGTATGTTGGGCGCATGTATTCTTTGCGTTCCCATTTATTTACCTCTCGCTAGACGGTCCGTGGCGCAGCTTCGATAACGGCTTAACTCGCGTCGCACTCAGCTTGGGTAAATCACCGATGCAAGCTTGGTTAAAAGTGAAACTGCCAATCCTCCTGCCTGCAATTGCATTCGCGTGGGCTGTCGGTATTAGTGTCAGCCTGGCGCAATACCTACCAACATTGGTGCTAGGGGCTGGGCGCATTAGCACCATCACAACCGAAGCCGTTGCACTATCCAGTGGTTTTGACCGACGTGTCACCGCTATTTACGCCATTTGGCAAGCTCTGCTGCCATTCTTGTTCTTTTCTTTTGCGATACTGCTTAGCCACTTGCACAGGAAGTATCGCCGCTTGTCTATAAAAGGTTTACTACTGAATGAGTCTTTGTCTCGAAAACCTCGCCATCCGTAAAACCAATGGCGACGCGCTTTTTTCAGCGTTCAACATGACCGTAGAAAAAGGTGAAATCGTTACCCTGATGGGGCCTAGCGGTTGTGGTAAATCCACTTTGTTGGATGCCATTGCCGGGCACCTATCCGCCGAGTTCAACTACTCTGGATCCATTACGCTTGATAACGAAAAGTTGGATGCCCTCCCTGCCCATAAGCGTCAGGTCGGTATTCTATTCCAAGAAGATTTGCTCTTCCCTCATTTAACGGTGTGGGAGAACCTTGCCTTCGCGCTACCAAACTCAATCAAAGGTGAAGAGCGTAAAGCTCACGCTATGCAAGCACTGAAGAACATTTCATTGACCAAACTAGCAGAGTCCTTTCCTGACCAAATTTCGGGAGGGCAACGCGCCCGTATTTCATTGACTCGTATGCTGCTAGCAAAGCCGAAAGTTGCGCTACTTGATGAGCCCTATAGCAAGTTGGATAAAGACCTGCGTGTACAATTTCGCAATTGGGTGGTCGAACAATTGCAGCAAGCGAACATTCCTACTTTGATGGTAACGCACGATGAAGATGATATCCCTGATGGCAGCCGCTGCCTAAACTGGCCGTGGGAGAAAAATCATGCTTGATAGCCTGAGTATAAAGCTCATCCGCAAACCGCTGGCACTCAGTGCGACATATATCGATAAATGTGGCATCACCGCAAATCAGACGACAGTATTTGGTTTTGTGCTTGGCTGTTTTGCCCTGCCTGCTTTGATCGCCGAACAGTACTTGTTGACGTTGCTGTTTATTTTGCTGAACAGAATCTGTGATGGGTTAGACGGTGCACTGGCAAGGATTCAAGGCATTACCGATGCGGGTGGCTTTCTTGATATCAGCTTAGATTTTTTGTTCTATTCGTTGATTCCTTTTGGCTTTGTGCTTGCCAACCCAGAACACAATGCCGTTGCAGGCGCATTTTTGATTTTTTCCTTCATCGGCACTGGTAGTAGCTTTTTGGCTTTTGCCATCATGGCAGGAAAACAAGGCATCGATAATCCGGTATATAAAAACAAATCGCTTTACTACATGAGCGGCTTAACCGAAGGTACAGAAACCATTGGCTGCTTGGTTTTATTTTGTTTGCTACCGCAACACTTTGCCGTCATCGCGTATATCTTTGGCGCGGCATGCTGGTTTACTACTTTTACACGTATTTATTCAGGGTTTCATACGCTTAACGATCATTAATACTGCTTAGACAATCGCGTTTCCTTAAGGGACAGGCCGCTAAGCCACTGTTTTATAAAGCACCAAAACGCAGGTTAAATTGGGGTATATACTCTTTGAATGAAGAAACCATTCGGAGGCTATATGAAAAAACAGATCAATTTAGGCATGTTGCTCACCATTACTTGTGCGCTCGTGCTTGGCGGCTGTAGCTCACCTAACCCGTACGGAGATGCATACGGCTCATCCGACACTCGCAAAGTTCAGCAGGTTTACTACGGCACAGTAGAAAAAGTAGAACCCGTAACCATTGATGCCTCTACCCAATCCAATGCCATTGGCACCATCGCTGGTGCTGCCGTGGGCGGGATCTTAGGCTCAAAAGTTGGGGGCGGTTCTGGCTCGGATATCGCTGCCATTGGTGGTGGTCTATTGGGTGGCTATGCAGGCAGCAAAGCGGCTGAAGCAACCGCGAAAAGAAATGGCGTGAATCTGACCATTCGTTTAGAGGACGGAAAGATTATCTCTATTGTTCAAGAAGCAAATCCAAACATGATTTTCCAACCAGGCCAAGCGGTCCAAATCAATGTTTCTGGTAATGACGCCAGAGTCGTTCCTCGTTAATTCGGACGAACCAAACCTTTGGCCTGCTTTAATTCAAACACCTAACCCGCGCAAGCTTACATCACTGGCTTGTTAACTTGCGCGTTTCTTTTCGTATCAAACTTGATCGTCGTCAATGGAACATCAATCTCCCACACCTTTCGATGTTCAAATGACATCAAGTTGCTAGCATGAGCCCATTCCAGATAACTTTGGGCTTGTTATGACTCCGACTGTTGACCACGTACTCCTTAATATCGCGCTAAACCTCAGCTCAAATCGCTCTCACGAGCAGCAATATCAAAATCTCATTGATGGGGTCGCGCAAGTATTCCCATGTGATGCGAGCTGCCTGTTTATCTTCGATGAGGATGGTTTTCTAACTCCTGTCGCGGTAAAAGGCTTATCCAGCTCGGTCTTAGGTCGTCGCTATTTCCCCAAGGCGCACCCTCGCTTAGATGCCATTATTCATAGCGGTGAACCGGTGCGTTTCGATGCCGATTGTTCACTGCCGGATCCTTTCGACGGCACACTATTAACTGAAGACCAATGCATTGATGTTCACGATTGCATGGGCTTTAGCTTGTATGTCGAAGGCCAACTTGTTGGCGCACTAACGATGGATGCACTAACGGTGGGCGCGTTTGATGGCATCGATCCTGTCGCTATCGAAACCTTTGCGGCTTTGACCGCTGCGACATTGCGTAACATTGCTCAGTTAAAAGCGCTCAAAGCGCAAAACCAGAAGCAAAAAAGCGTCACTCAAACCCTTATCCAGCAAGCCCGTTCTCAACATGGCGAAATGGTGGGTTTGAGTCCGCAGATCAACCAGTTACGAAACAACATTGCGACTGTTGCTCAATCAGATTACGCGGTACTTATCACAGGAGAAACCGGAACTGGTAAAGAACTGGTCGCGCACTCGGTACACGCGCAATCTCATCGTAGCGATAAGCCGATGATTTACGTCAACTGTGCGGCTTTACCAGAAGGTCTGGCTGAGAGTGAACTGTTTGGCCATGTCAAAGGCGCATTTACAGGTGCTAATAGCCACCGTGCCGGTAAGTTTGAACTGGCAGACGGTGGAACGATTTTCCTTGATGAAGTGGGCGAACTGCCTTTGATTTTGCAAGCAAAATTGCTGCGCGTAATTCAGCAAGGCGAGCTGCAACGTGTAGGTAGCGATCAGCATTTGATGGTCAATGTGCGCATCATCGCCGCGACCAATCGACAATTAGAAAAAGAGGTCGAATCTGGCACGTTTCGAGCAGACCTTTTCCACCGTTTGAACGTGTTCCCAATCCAAGTCCCCCCACTGCGTGCCCGTGACGGGGATATTCCCGTTTTAGCAGGATATTTGTTGGAAAAAGTACGCCAACAATTCAATGCACCCAATCTGCACGTTCATCCTAAAGTGTTGACTCAATTGGAATCTTCACCTTGGTACGGAAACGTGCGCGAGCTCGAACATACTTTAACTCGCGCGGCTTTGCACGCCATTCAACAAGGCGCAAGCACGATCATGCTTAACCATTTCGACACCTCATTGGCTCTCGGTGATGTAAAAAACACATCGCATTATTTACCCAAAGAAAGCCAACCAATGCGAGAGCTAATAGAAAGCTATCAACGTGATTTAATTGAACATGCTTTGAGCCAAACTGGTGGCGTTTGGGCAAAAGCAGCGGAGTTTTTACAAATGGATCGCGGGAACTTATATCGGATGGGTAAAAAGCTGGGGATCAATAAATAACCGACCACAAGAAGTCGATGTGATTAAGACATCAACTGCGTTGTCTTAATTACATCAACCACTCTCCTAAATCTGATAAAATTCAATACAAATCAACGAGATAATAATTGGCACACATTCTGCTCTCTAGTGGTCAACATCACGACTATTAAAACAATCACTGGAGAACCCAATATGTTCTGTATTCAATGTGAACAGACAATTCAAACCCCTGCTGTTAAAGGTTGTTCTTTTGCACAAGGTATGTGTGGTAAAACTTCTGAAGTATCTGACCTTCAAGACGTGTTGGTTTACACACTGCAAGGGGTTTCTTTTTGGGCATCAAAAGCACTTGAATTCAACATCATTAACGATGAAATCAACCAATGGGCACCAAAGGCATTTTTCTCTACATTGACGAACGTAAACTTTGACCCTGAACGTGTCCTAGAGCTAACTTCTCAAGCGGCAACGTACAAAGCATTGCTAAAAGAGCAAGTAATGTCTGCTGCAACACTCGCCGATACCGAAGTTGCTGACATCCCTGTTGTTGCTCACTTTGAGCTACCAAATAGCGCAGAAGCAATCTTAGCTTTTGCTCCTCAAGTCGCGGTTAACCGTGGTAAGGACCAAGTACATGAAGATGTTATTGGCCTACGCTTACTTTGCCTATACGGCCTTAAGGGTGCCGCAGCATACATGGAGCACGCACGTGTTCTTGAGCAAACCAACAACGATATCTATGCCGAATACCATGAAATCATGGCGTGGTTGGGTACAGACCCTGAAGATCTTGGTGAACTACTTGATTGCTCAATGCGCATTGGCCTGATGAACTACAAAGTGATGGAAATGCTCGACCAAGGTGAAACAATGACCTTCGGCCATCCAGAACCAACCTCGGTGAACGTCAAGCCAGTAAAAGGCAAATGTATTCTTGTTTCTGGGCATGATTTGCATGACCTAGAAAAAATCCTGCAACAGACTGAAGGCAAAGGCATTAACGTTTATACCAACGGTGAAATGCTGCCTGCACACGGCTACCCTGAGCTGAAGAAATATCCTCATCTTGTCGGCAACTACGGCAGCGCATGGCAAAACCAACAGAAAGAATTCGCAAACTTCCCTGGCGCAATCGTAATGACGTCAAACTGCTTGTTGAATCCAAATGTGGGTCAATACGCAGACCGTTTATTCACTCGTAGTATTGTTGGCTGGCCTGGTGTGGCTCACATCGAAGGCGATGATTTTAGCCAAGTGATTGAATGTGCTCTAGCGCAAGACGGTTTCCAACACGATGAAATCGAACACCACATCACGGTTGGTTTTGGTCGCAATGCACTGATGAACGCCGCCCCTGCGGTTATCGACCAAGTGAAACAAGGCAACATCAAACACTTCTTCCTAGTCGGCGGTTGTGATGGCGATAAAGCGGAACGTAGCTACTACACCGATTTCACGGCTGAAGCGCCAGAAGACACGCTAATCCTGACCTTAGCGTGTGGTAAGTTCCGCTTCAACAAGAATACGTTTGGCGATATCAACGGCATCCCTCGCCTATTGGATGTCGGCCAATGTAACGATGCTTACTCTGCAATCCAGCTTGCACTTGCACTGGCGAAAGAGTTTGACTGTGACATCAATGAACTGCCACTCACGCTTGTGCTTTCTTGGTTCGAGCAAAAAGCGATCGTTATCTTGCTAACGCTATTTGCATTGGGCGTGAAAGGCATTTACACAGGCCCTACTGCACCAGCATTCCTAACGCCAAACCTAATCGCCATCATCCAAGAGAAGTTCGATATGCGCAGTATTGGCAATGTTCAGGATGATCTAAAAGCCATCCTAGCAGCTTAATAAACTTGCTTGTTACGCGCCTCCTTACGCGGAGGCGCTATCTATTTCGAACCAAAATAGCCACAACCAAAGAGATTGTTATGTTTTTTGAATGGCAAGGTAACCAACCCGTCACACTCCGTTGCATCGACAAATACTTCGAAACACACGACACCGTCAGCATCAAATTGTCTGAACTAACCGAGTCACTTCTGTTTCAGTTTAAGCCTGGCCAGTTTATTAACTTAGGCGTGGAAATTGATGGAAAAATGGAGTTTCGCGCCTATTCAATCAGCTCGATCAATGAAGACGATCACCTTCAACTCACCATCAAACGAGTATCTGGCGGTAAAGTATCGAACTACATCGTTGACTCGCTGCTGCTTGGTGATACCGTTCAAGCATTACCACCAGCGGGCGAATTTAACTGCATTGACCATCCACCCGTTTTACGTGATGGCGAAACAAAAGCCTTGCTTATCAGTGCAGGTTGCGGCGTCACGCCCGTATTTTCGATGGCAAAGCACTGGCTGAGTAATCAAGATGAAAACGACAACGATGTGGACATCGCATTTCTTCATATTGCACGCAGCCCAGAAGAGACGATTTACTACGATCAGCTAGAAACGTTAGACGCTGTGTATCCCAACTTCAATTTAAAGTTGTTGCTGAAAAACCGCGAAGGAACATCGCATCCACAAGGTCGTTTGAATGCCGACTGGCTTAAAGAGCTTGTTCCTGATTTCAAACAGCGCACCGTTTACCTGTGTGGTCCAAGCCAGTTTATGCAAGATGTTCACGGCTATTTGAATGACCTTGGTTTTGACATGACGAACTTCTACCAAGAGAGTTTTACGCCAGCGACTGGCGCAGAATCATCGGTCTCCGATGAGACGGTTAACGTTTCTGTTCCTGATT
>NZ_JADDYG010000531.1:0-262 GCF_015163535.1 Vibrio sp. OPT46
AAACTATGGTTTCTATGCTTTCTTGTGCTGAGTTGTTTGAAAGCTCAAATGATAGAAAATTCACTTTAAAATCGATTAATTCAAATGGGACATCTAGCGTATTCCCAACCGACTCATTTCCATCATTTTCACGAATCAGCTCAATGTACCCTAATTCAAGCGGGTCTTCTTCTCTTAATTATGTCGATGAGCCTATAGGAAAGAATGGGGCTGAAAATACTGGCGCTATTTTAGAATTTCGTGGAGGAGCCTGTGGTTCAAT
>NZ_JADDYG010000532.1:0-11039 GCF_015163535.1 Vibrio sp. OPT46
ACAGATAGCTGCAGTTAGAGTTGTTTTACCGTGGTCAACGTGGCCGATAGTACCAACGTTAACGTGCGGTTTCGTACGTTCAAATTTTTCTTTAGACACGATCGTGTTCCTTCCTAGTTATGATTCGTCGTGATCATTATTGATCGACGACGCGCCAGAAATTGTTATTTTATGCGCCAACGCCCGTTAGCGCAATATTTGGACGCCCTGATCTCGCAAAAAGTCGTAAACTTTTTGCAGTTCAATCGTCAATTAGTAACCACGCTCTGCAATAATTTTATCTGCGAAGTTTTTCGGCACTTCAGCGTACTCGTGAAACTCCATAGAGTAAGACGCACGGCCTTGAGTTGCAGAACGTAGATCAGTTGCGTAACCGAACATTTCGGATAGTGGTACTTGAGCACGGATGATCTTAAGACCAGCCACACCTTCGTCCATGCCTTCAATGATACCGCGACGACGGTTTAGGTCACCAACAACGTCACCCATCCAGTCTTCCGGAGTGGTTACTTCGACATTCATCATAGGTTCTAGAATCACAGGTTGTGCTTCTAGTGCACCTTTCTTGAATGCCATCGAGCCAGCGATCTTAAACGCCATCTCGCTTGAGTCTACATCGTGGTAAGAACCATCAAATAGTGTAGCTTTAATATCTAGTACAGGGTAACCCGCTAGAACACCACTATTCATTTGCTCTTCGATACCTTTCGATACCGAGCTGATGTATTCCTTAGGAATCACACCGCCCACGATTTCGTCTACGAATACGAAACCTTCACCAGGCTCAGAAGGCTCAAGTTTGACCCAAACATGACCGTATTGACCACGACCACCTGATTGACGAACAAACTTACCTTCAACTTCCGCTTTACCACGAATGGTTTCACGGTAAGCAACCTGAGGTTTACCAACGTTACAATCAACGCTGAATTCACGCTTCATACGATCAACGATAATGTCTAGGTGAAGTTCACCCATACCTGAGATCAGAGTCTGACCTGATTCGTCGTCCGTTTCCACGCGGAATGATGGATCTTCCGCGGCTAGTTTACCTAGCGCGATAGCCATTTTCTCTTGGTCTGCCTTAGAACGAGGCTCTACAGCAATCTGAATAACTGGTTCAGGGAACTCCATGCGTTCTAGAATCACTTTGTGGTTCTGATCACACAGTGTGTCACCTGTTGTTACGTCTTTCAGACCGATAGCAGCTGCAATATCACCAGCGCGAACTTCTTTCACTTCTTCACGCTTATTCGCATGCATCTGAACGATACGACCAAAACGCTCTTTCTTCTCTTTTACTGAGTTGTAAACAGCGTCACCCGAGTTTACAACACCGGAGTAAACACGCATGAAAGTTAGCGTGCCCACGAATGGGTCAGTCGCAATCTTAAACGCTAGCGCTGAGAAAGGTTCGTTGTCGTCAGCATGACGCTCAACTTCATTTTCTCTTTCGTCGACACCTTTAATTGCAGGTACGTCAACAGGCGATGGCAAGAACTCAACTACTGCATCCAGTACCGCTTGAACACCTTTGTTCTTAAACGCACTACCACAAGTAGCCAGTACGATTTCGTTATTTAGTGTGCGAGTACGTAGAGCTTGTTTGAGCTCAGCTTCAGTCAATTCACCTTCTTCAAGGTACTTGTCCATCAGCTCTTCGCTAGCTTCAGCAGCGGATTCAACCATGTGGTTGCGCCACTCTTCAGCAAGTTCAATCATGTCAGCTGGGATGTCTTCGTAAGTAAACGAAGTGCCTTGATCGGCATCATTCCAGTTGATCATTTTCATCTTGATAAGGTCGATGACACCTCTGAACTCATCTTCCGCACCAACGTTCAGCTGGATTGGAACAGGAGTCGCACCAAGACGATTCTTAATTTGGTTCACAACGCGTAGGAAGTCTGCGCCCGCACGGTCCATCTTGTTTACAAATACCAAACGTGGAACGTGGTATTTGTCTGCTTGACGCCATACAGTTTCAGACTGAGGTTCAACACCAGATGAGCCACAGAACACAACCACAGCACCATCAAGTACACGAAGAGAACGCTCTACTTCGATAGTAAAGTCAACGTGTCCAGGGGTATCAATGATGTTTACGCGATGCTCAGGGAACTGTGCTTCCATACCACGCCAGAATGTAGTAGTCGCAGCGGATGTGATAGTGATACCACGCTCCTGCTCCTGCTCCATCCAGTCCATGGTTGCTGCACCATCGTGAACTTCGCCGATTTTGTGAGAAAGGCCAGTGTAGAACAGAATACGCTCAGTTGTGGTTGTTTTTCCTGCATCTACGTGAGCACAGATACCGATATTACGGTATAGCTCAATAGGAGTTTTACGAGCCACGATTGTATCCTCTTACTAAGGTGTACCTTAGAGTATAGAAAAGTGCTGCGAGAGAACCTCGCAGCACAGAAGGTATTACCAACGGTAATGAGCGAACGCTTTGTTTGCGTCAGCCATGCGGTGAACGTCTTCACGTTTCTTAACCGCAGTACCTTTGTTCTCAGACGCGTCTAGCATTTCAGCAGCTAGGCGTTGAGCCATAGATTTTTCACCACGCTTGCGCGCAGCTTCAACCAACCAACGCATAGCAAGTGCGTTACGGCGAACCGGACGTACTTCTACAGGTACTTGGTAAGTTGAACCACCAACACGGCGAGATTTAACCTCTACCGCTGGGCGAACGTTTTCAAGAGCTTCTTCAAAAATAGCTAAGTGGTCTTTACCAGACTTTTCAGCCATAGCATCTAGTGCAGTGTAAACGATTTTCTCTGCAGTAGATTTTTTACCGTCAACCATTAGGATGTTAACGAATTTTGCCAGCAATTCAGATTTGAATTTTGGATCTGGAAGGATCTTACGCTGACCAATGACGCGACGACGTGGCATGGATTTATCTCCGTTGTCTTCTTCAGGTTTTATCCAAAACTTTTCAGTTTTTTCAAAAAATTAAAAATAATTTAGTGTTTGGCCTTACTTAACGGAATCCATTAAGACTTAGGACGCTTCACACCGTACTTAGAACGACCTTGTTTACGGTCATTTACGCCAGCACAGTCGAGTGCGCCGCGAACAGTGTGGTAACGCACACCTGGAAGGTCTTTAACACGACCACCACGGATTAGAACAACTGAGTGCTCTTGAAGGTTGTGACCTTCACCGCCGATGTACGATGTAACTTCGAAGCCGTTTGTCAGACGTACACGACAAACTTTACGAAGTGCTGAGTTAGGTTTTTTAGGTGTAGTAGTGTAAACACGAGTACATACACCACGTTTTTGTGGGCACGCTTCTAGTGCAGGCACGTTGCTTTTAACAACTTGCTTTGCACGTGGCTTACGTACCAACTGGTTAATAGTTGCCATTAACTAGCTCCTGATTTACTTGAAAGTAAGCTTTGTGAAAAATCTATCCCCAACTGCCAATGCAGTTAGGGACGCAAAATTCTATGCAGCAGTGAGAGGTGTGTCAAGAAATATACGGATCTTTTTTGTTCAATTAGAACAATTCATCCGTAAAGCTTTGTCGACAGCAAATCTTGTTCAATCCCAAGTTAGGGATTTATCCTGTTTTGCTGTTAGTTCAACGAAGCCTGAATAATTCACAATCGTCAGCGATGGACTGATACGATTTGCAATACCGCGAGCTTGCGCATCGCTCTCTAACACAAATACGCTGCGGTTTTTTAGATGGGAAAATGCTTTATGTTGCGAGTTAGCAGCGTACACTGCATCTTCTATAAGTAAGATGTCATCCTGTTCACTGCATAAGGGCATGGCGTCTTCTAGAGCAGAGACTGTTTTTATGATGTGTAACATACCTTCCTCAAAAAGACAGTAGCTTGCCAGCGTGTTGTAACTTATCTTTGAGCTGTTCTGAGCTTAACGCTTGGGCTTCAATGACTAAATCCGCTTGCGCCAAACCTCGCTGGGTTAACGACTCTGAACACACAAAGACTTGTTCGATGTCGTATAAATCGAAAAGCTTTAACATCGGCGCGTAATCTTTACTCAAAATATTGTTGGGGTCTTGTCCGAGTAGAAGCTGGTATACCCCGTCACCCATGAAAATGACGCTGATATCTTCACAGTAAGCCGACGCGGCTAACAGTGCATCCACACCTTCACGACCAGCTGCACTGCCATGTGGCGCACTACGAAATAGATAAGTTAACTGACTCAAAACTGTACCACTCTGTCTTGGGTTAACATCGCTTCAGCTAGGCTACCTAAGCCTGCTTGTTCAAAACCATCGGCTAGATTGTTCTGAACCAAACCATGTTGATTCGCTTCTTCTTCACTTACAATCCCGCGACGCAAAGCGGCCGCGACACAAGTTTCTAGGCGAACACCATGCTCTTTAGCCAAAGACTGCCACGCCTTATTGAGATCAAACTCATCGTTGGCTGGCACACTCAAAGCAGTACCATTAGTCACACCATCTTGATAAAAGAAGACGCTCACTAGCTGATGGCCTTGCTCTATCACCGCTTTGGCGAACTGATAAGCACTGCGCGCTGACTGGCTGCCATAAACGGGACCATTCACCACTAACGTGTAAGTCAGTTTACTCACCTTTCATCATCCTCGGTTTTACGTTGACGAATGTACAAGTAAACGGTGTGTTTTGAAATATTAAGGCGATCCGCGACACGGTTGATGGCATCTTTAATATCGAAGATACCTTTGTCGTACAACTCCATCACGATCTGGCGATTTTTGGTGTTGTTAGACACGGATTTATCCGCATTGATCTCTTCGATGGTGCGTTCAACAGTTTGGTCCACCAGCTCTTCTACGTCACTAGCAAAGTTGACCGAGGAAGCCGCTTCTTTCGCTTCTTGCGTCGGCATGAAAGACTGAAGGACTTGCGAGAAAGGCGCATCCAAGTTGACGTTGATACACAACAAACCAATCACGCGATTTTCGCCATTACGAATGGCGACAGTAATCGACTTCATCAACACGCCACCTTTTGCACGGGTAAAGTACGAACGTGAGAAGTTGCGCTCCGAGCCTTCGATGTCTTTTAGCATCTTAAGCGCTAAATCAGTGATTGGTGAGCCGACTTGGCGCCCCGTGTTTTCACCGTTAGCGATTTTAATTGCAGAGGTATTTAAGTCTTCTAGAGAGTGAAGAACGATTTCACAAAATGGACCTATCAGGCTGGCGATACCATCCACGACCGCCTCATAAGATCTTAAAATGATTTTGTCGTGCTCGGTAAACGGCATCACGTTAACGGATTCCATTTCGAGCAACATCTCCGCGTTTATTGTTTCTGTAGTTGTCATAAGCCTTCGAGCGAAAAATCAACAAATTGGTGTAAGTTTATCAGAAAATTTGAAAAGCAACCTAGCAAACTCACCAACTAGTGACCTAGAACAAAAAAGGCCCGTTAAACGGACCTTTTTCAATAACTTATCGCAGCTTATTGTTATTGCTCTGCGTTGTCGTTCTCAACTTTTAGCAGCTCAACTTCAAATACTAGCGTTGAGTTAGCAGGAATGCTTGGTGTGTCTTGGTCACCGTATGCTAGCTCTGGCGGGATAACGAATTTGAATTTAGAACCCACAGGCATTAGCTGAACACCCTCTGTCCAACCTGGGATTACACGGTTAAGTGGGAACGTTGCAGGTTCACCACGATCGTATGAGCTGTCGAACTGAGTACCGTCGATCAGAGTACCTTTGTAGTGTACTTGAACCGTATCAGTGTCTTTTGGCTTCTCACCTTCAGCTGGTGTCATTACTTGGTATAGAAGACCTGTATCTGTCTTCACTACGCCTTCTTGCTTCTCAAACTCAGCACGGAAATCATCGCCAGCTTTTTTCGCTTCAGCTGCTTTCTCTGCCGCTTGTGCTTGCATCTTTTCTGCAACACGCTTGTCTAGAGATTCTAGTGCTGCACGTGTTTCTTCTTCATTCAATTCAGCATTGCCTTTGAAGACGTCTTCGATACCTTTTAGTACCAAATCTTTGTTAAGATTAATGCCGATTTCGCTTGGCTTGTCGATGCTTGTGCTTAGGTAATTAGCAAATGAAACACCGATTGCGTATGCCGCTTTGTCGTCGTCGGTTTTAAAGTGAACCGCTTTACCGGTTTCTGCTTGAACTTGTTCTGCTTGAGGTGCGGTTTCTGTTTTAGTTTCTTCTTTCTGACAACCTACCGCTAGCATGACTGTTGCAGCAAGTAGCGACACTTTTAAAACTGATTTCATTAAATTCTCCCAATAATGGCTCTGCCATTGGTTGTTGTGCACAAATCTTCTATGAGACTAGTGAAGACAATCGTTATACCAATATACTAGCTATATGTCTTAAGACACAAACCGGATTATTAGATGTGATGCAAAGAATTTTTCATTTATTCCTATATTTAATTGTCATCACCACGTTAAATGGTTGCTTTTTCGCCGAGCGTGAAGTGCAGCGTTGGCCGATAGAACCTCAAGGTGCGACGAGCTTCGCACTTAGCAGAGATGGACGGTTTGCTCTGCTCTATTCTCAACAACGTCATTTGATGTTGTGGGACCTAGAGCAAAATGAACAACTAGCCAACCTGGGTGAACTCGATGCCGATGCCAATGTGGTTTCCCATATCCGCATATCTGACAATGGTCGCTACGCAATTACAGCAAGCCAAATGAACTTCGCAGTTTGGGACCTAGGCTGGACGCAATCCGAAGGCCTTTGGTCTATCTCTGATGCGCTCATTCGCGACGTTGATATCACCAGTAATGGTGAACAAGTTCTGCTTGGGTTATCCAACGGTAAAGCAATTTATGTCAACTTAGTCACCGGGCGTCGCATGGAGTTCCTTGCACATCGTGAAAAAGTCAATTCCGTGGCCATTTCTCCTAATGGGCGCTTCGCCCTAACCGGAGGTAATGACTATAAAGCGTATCTGTGGGACACCGAAACCGGACAAATACTACGAACCTTCGAACATGAACAACGAATTGTTCGCGTGGCCCTGCAAAGAGATGGAAAATTAGCAATGACATCTGATGGCGGAAACCAAGCGATTGTTTGGGATTTAAAAACTGGACAAGAAGTCACACAGTTGAGCAGTTGGTCACGCCAATTAATTTTCTCTACCGCACGATTTTCTGACGACGGGACTCAACTAGTCACAGGAAGCCCTTCTGGCCGTGTGTCAATATGGGATACTCAAACCGGAAAACGAATGAGTGGATTTGAAGTGGAGCCCAAAAAAGACACTCGCCCTCCCCGTGCGGTCGTGTATGATGCAGCCTTTGATTCAAAACAACGCGTAATTACTGCTACTTCAGCAGGTATTGCCCAAGCTTGGCAGTTAGAGAACGGATCATGACAGAAAAAACCATTCAGCAATTGGAAGCACGCATTAATGACTTAGAATGTCAGCTTGCGTTCCAAGAACAGACTATTGAAGATCTGAACGGCGCTTTATCGCAGCAACAACTGCAAATTACCAAGATGCTCGATCAGATGAAATATGTGGTAGGTAAAGTAAAAAATATGGACTCGTCGAATTTAGCCGATCCGTCAGAAGAAACCCCACCACCGCATTATTAAAATGCAGGCTCAAACAGCATAAAGCCCAGAACATGTTCTGGGCTTTGTTGTATTAATTACTTAAGAAGGTACTCAAGAGGAAGCTATTCGTCGGCGTAGATTTTAACGCTCAGCTCGCCTTGCGTATTAATGCCTGCTCGGTACATGCCAGAACTGTTCATCGCAAAGTGCATCTCACCTTTAGCATCAATGGCAATCAAACCGCCCTCTCCGCCCATCTGTTTGAGATCACCTTGGATAATGTGTTCACAAGCCGTATGAATATCTTCTTGTAAGTAACGCATACGTGCTGCAACGTCTTCCGCAACACGTTTACGAATAAAGAACTCGCCGACACCCGTAGTGGAAACTGCCACGACGCCATTTTCGGCCACCGTACCACAACCAATAAGAGCCGAATCTCCGACTCGGTTGTATTTCTTATTCGTCACGCCACCCGTACTGGTGGCAGCGGCTAAGTTGCCTTGTTGATCTAACGCTACCGCACCAACCGTACCGTGCTTACGGTCATCTGGGTAACGAGATTCCGACAAAGCAAACAGTCCTTTCTCACGCATAGACAGCAACTGCTCATAACGGCGATCAGTAAAGAAGTAATCTTGCTCGGTATACTCATGGCCTTGCTCAAAAGCAAACTTCTCTGCGCCCTCACCCACCAACAGCACATGATTGCTGTTTCGCATCACGTCACGAGCGAGCTCAATTGGGTTTCTGATATGACGAACCCCAGCGACCGCGCCTGCTGCAAGGTTTCGCCCATCCATCACAGAAGCGTCCATTTCAACCATTTCGTTGTTGGTCAGCACTGAGCCTTTACCCGCATTAAAGTTAGGAGAGTCTTCCAATACTTTCACTGCCGCTACGACGGCATCTAAGGCTTCACCGCCCGTGTCTAGAATTTGATGTCCCGCTTTTACCGCAGCTTCTAAATCCGCCAAGATGGATTGTTGCAGCTCATCGCTCATCTGTTCACGCAAGATGGTGCCCGCACCACCATGAATGGCAATCGAGAAAGGTTTCGTCATCACTTTGTCCAACTGTTATTCCTTGTATGGTTGGCACTACACCTTAGATAAACAAAAAGCGCAAGTTGAAAACTCAACTTGCGCTTTTCAAAGCTTTGCTAGATTAGATTATCTAGTGAAGGAGCTTATGATTAGTGAGAACCACAGCTACCGCCGCCACAGCAGCCGCCTTCTTCTTCGTGATCGTGGTCATGATCGTGACCACCACAACAGCCACCACCTTGATGGATGTGACCGTGTTCGATCTCTTCTGCTGTTGCTTCACGTGTAGACATAACTTCTACTTCGAAAGTTAGTGTTTGACCAGCTAACATATGGTTACCGTCAACAACCACTTCGTTGCCGTCAACTTCTGTTACTTCAACAGGGATTGGACCTTGGTCAGTGTCAGCTAGGAAGCGCATGCCCACTTCGATTTGCTCAACGCCTTGGAACACGTCCGCAGGAACGCGCTGTACTAGCGCATCGTTGTGCTCACCGTAAGCTTCTTCAGGAGCTACCGTTACTGAGAACTTGTCGCCAGCCACTTTACCTTCAAGTTCTTTTTCAAGACCTGTAATTAGGTTGTTGTGACCGTGAAGGTAATCTAGAGGTGCTTCTGCTGTTGATTGATCAACAACGACACCGTCTTCCATCATTACTTTGTATGCAAGGCTTGCAACAACGTTCTTTTCAATTTTCATACTAACTCCAGGGAGATTAATTGACTTAACCTGAATGGGGTTAAGTACTGAGATATCTGGGTGTATTATGGGGATCAATTATCGAAGTTCAATTACTCCGGCTTAAAAATTCCGATCATTTCCTGATCTGAGTGTTTATTTTTCTCTACAGATTGTGGTTTACGCTGCTCTGTAAACTCACACTCGACACACTCAACTAATTCGATGTTATTTTCAATCCACCAGCGCAGGGTATCTTGCTGGCTGCAATTTGGGCAGCTAGCGCCGGCAATAAAACGTTTCTTGATTTTCACGCTATTTCCTTAGCTTGAGTCTTGGCTCAAGTACTACTTCCAATGATTAGGTGACTGATGGTCGCTCTCCATTTCACGACCAAATATTTCTTCTAGCTCTTTGCGGGCCTCTTTCGCTCTTTGAGCTAATTTCTTATCTTCATTGTGTTGAGGCAATAAGTCCTTAAGCATAGCATTATCTAACTTGCGAAAATGTGCTTCTGCCCGCTTTGCTTGATAAGGATGCATACCCAGTTCTACGAGCGCTTGGCGACCGAGATCTAGCGCCCCTAAAAATGTTTCACGAGAGTAATTCTCTACACCATGACTCATTAACTGGTAAGCCTCGACACGGCTTCTTGCTCGGGCTAACAACTTAAGTTTCGGGAAGTGCACGCGACAAATGTCCACGATGGCCATCACCTCATCAGGTGAATCAGTACAAATAATCAATGCTTCCGCTTTATCAGCGCCAGCAGCCCTCAATAGGTCAATTTGTGTAGCATCGCCATAAAACACTTTGTAACCATACTTACGTAATAGGTGGATTTGGCTGGCATCACTTTCTAATACTGTCACTTTGATTTTATTGGCATACATTAAACGTCCGACGATCTGACCGAAACGTCCAAAGCCTGCAATGATAACGCGTGGTCGGCGATCCACGACTTTCGTGGTCATGCCCTCTTCTTCTTGATTCAGGGTATGAGCAAACCACTTCTTTTGTCCCATCAGCAAAAGAGGAGTCGTCACCATGGATAGACTGACCACCACCAACAGAAACGCCACTTGCTCTTTGGGCAAAATGCCCTCTTGGCTCGCCGCGGTAAATATGACAAAGGCAAACTCACCGCCTTGGCTCAAAATTGCAGCCATACGGCTTCTCGCTTTGGCTCCGACACGGGCAGCTCTCGCCAATGCATACAAAACCAAACCCTTAACCACGACCAAAGCCACCACCGCACCGAGAATCTCTAAAGGGTGTAATGCCAATAACCCCAAGTTTACCGCCATGCCCACCGCAATAAAGAATAACCCCAACAACAGACCTTTAAATGGCTCGATAGCGATTTCCAGCTCATGGCGATACTCACTCTCTGCAAGCAAAACGCCTGCTAAAAAAGTCCCCAATGCCATCGAAAGGCCGAGCTTTTGCATCACGACCGAAATGCCAAGCACGACTAAAAGTGCAGCAACGGTAAAGAGCTCACGAACGCCGCTCATCACGACAAAACGAAATAGCGGACGTAGTAAAAAGTGACCACCAATCAACAGTGCTACCACACTGCCTAAAATAGTGAAGACATCCAACCAACTTCCACCACTATGCCCGCCTGCTAGCAAGGGCAACATCGCCAGCATCGGGATCACTGCAATATCTTGAAAGAGCAGCACCGCAAAACCAGATTGCCCCGTTTCGGTACCATTAAGCCCTTGCTCTTCAATGACTTTAAGCGCAATCGCCGTCGAGGACAGCGCCAACCCCATCCCG
>NZ_JADDYG010000532.1:11192-18088 GCF_015163535.1 Vibrio sp. OPT46
GTTTAATTCCAGCCCTATCAAAAACAGTAACAACACAACCCCAAGCTCGGCAAAATGCAAAATGGCATCAACGTCGCTAATTAAGCCAAGCCCCCATGGGCCAATCAACACACCAGCGAGTAAATAACCTAAAACCGAGCCAAGCCCAAGGCGCTGAGCAATCGGCACCGCAATAACCGCAGCCGAAAGAAAGACCACACTGCTTTGAAGAAACTCACTGGTGATCGCCATACTGACCTCCTCGCTCTGCCGCTTGCCAGTTTTCAAGTGGGTTACTCAGCCATCCACGGTATAACTCGGCATGTTCGTAGCGTTCAATATCTGAAACATTTCTTGACCAATACAACACCAGTGGTTCAATCCAGTGCATTTGACATAGGGCTGCCGTCAGTTCAAACGGTTGCAAGATTTGCTCAAGTGGGTATTTGTTGTACCCCTTCGCGCTGAAGGCTTCTTCTTTACCACCTGTTGTAATGACACTGCGCCAGTATTTTCCTTCTAGCGCCGCACCTCCGCCAAACGCAAAGCCTTTACCTAACACTCGGTCTAGCCACTCTTTTAATAGGGCTGGACATGAATACATATAAAGTGGGTGGTGAAATACAATCACATCGTGAGCGAGCAACAACTCATGTTCGTAATTCACATCAATAAAGAAATCGGGGTAAACACCGTAAAGATCGTGCACAGTGACGTGATCAAGCGACTGAGCTTTTTTTATCATCACTTGATTGGCAATCGAGTTATGTGGCTCTGGATGAGCATAAATGACCAGAACTTTTGGGAGAATAGACGGTGCAACAGCCAAATGGTCGTCCTTGTGGTTATTTTTATCCGTTATCAAATTGTTATACTTTTTTGTACAGCATAATGCAATTAAAGCGAATCAATCGACTTTTCCGGCCAATACCCCTACTATTCACCGCTAGATATATACCCAAGTGGCTTTAAAAACGATTGAAACCACTTCGCTATGTAACCAAGCAACGCGCACTGCGCAAAGTGAATGAAAACTTTATGATTACCTTCTCTGATATTCAGTTACTGCGTGGCGGTAAACCTCTTTTAGACCAAGCTTCTGCGACTATTCACCCTGGCGATAAAGTCGGTCTTGTGGGCAAAAACGGCTGCGGTAAATCAACGCTGTTTGCCCTACTGAAAGATGAACTGTCAATTGATGCTGGCTCATTTAGCCAACCTCAACACTGGGAGTTGGCCTGGGTCGCACAGGAAACGCCTGCGCTAGAGCGCACTGCACTGGAATACGTCATTGATGGTGATCGCGAATACCGCGCTCTCGAAAAGCAGTTAGCTGAAGCAGAAACACAAGACAACGGAACCCTAGTTGCCGAGATACACGGTAAAATTGAAACCATTGGTGGTTACAGCATTCGCGCTCGCGCGGCAGAACTGCTCGATGGTTTAGGGTTCAGCCAAGAGCAAATGAGTTGGAGTTTGACCCAATTCTCAGGTGGCTGGCGTATGCGCTTAAACTTAGCTCAGGCACTGTTGTGTCGTTCTGACTTATTACTGCTCGATGAGCCAACCAACCACTTGGACTTAGATGCAGTGATGTGGCTTGAACGCTGGCTACAAAACTACCCTGGCACGCTGATTCTGATCTCGCACGACCGAGACTTCCTTGATCCAATTGTTGGTCGCATCATTCACATCGAGAATCAGCAGCTGAACGAATACACGGGTAACTACTCGTCATTCGAAAACCAACGCGCACAAAAGATGGTGTTACAACAAGCGATGTTTGAAAAGCAACAGAAGCAGATGTCGCACATGCAAAGCTATATCGACCGCTTCCGTTATAAAGCATCAAAAGCACGCCAAGCCCAAAGCCGTATCAAAGCTTTGGAGCGCATGGAAAAAGTACTGCCAGCTCAATTCGATAACCCATTTAGCTTCCAATTCCGTGAGCCAGCTGCGCTGCCAAACCCAATCATGATGATGGATGAAGTATCTGCAGGTTACGGTGACAACCTCATCTTAGAGAAGATCCGCTTGAACTTGGTTCCTGGCAGTCGTATTGGTCTACTCGGCCGTAATGGTGCGGGTAAATCGACATTAATCAAGCTGCTCTCTGGTGAACTTAACGCGCAAGGTGGTGACCTAACTTACTCACAAGGCGTGAAAATTGGTTACTTCGCTCAGCACCAGTTAGAAACGCTTCACCCTGAAGAAACGCCGCTGCAACACATGATGCAAATCGCACCCGATCAAACCGAACAGCAGCTACGTGATTACCTAGGTAGCTTTGGCTTCCAAGGTGACAAAGCACTAGAAAAAGTTGCGCCGTTTTCTGGTGGCGAAAAAGCCCGTTTGGTATTGGCTTTAATTGTGTGGCAAAAGCCAAACCTGTTGCTACTTGATGAACCGACCAACCACTTAGACTTGGACATGCGTCAGGCATTGACGATGGCACTGCAAACGTTCGAAGGTGCAATGGTGATTGTTTCGCACGACCGTTACCTATTGCGTGCTACAACCGATGACTTGTACTTGGTGCATGATCGTCAAGTTGCGCCGTTCGATGGTGACTTAAACGACTATTATAAATGGTTAACCGAGCAACAAAGAGCGGAACGCAAAGAAGCACAAGCCGCACAGCCAGCCAAAGATAGCGCCAACAGCGCGGCAGCGAAAAAAGAGCAGAAACGTCGTGATGCAGAGTTTCGAAAACAGACAGCGCCAATTCGCAAAACGCTGACACAACTAGAAAATAAAATGGATAAGTTAGGTGCTGCACTGGCCGAAGCTGAAGAACAATTGGCGGACAACTCACTGTATGCGGCCGAAAATAAAGCTAAACTTAACCAAGTGCTGGCACTTCAAGCTTCTAGTAAGGCTGAGCTCGAAGAAATTGAAATGGAATGGATGTCTGCTCAAGAAACATTGGAGCAGATGGAGATAGAGTTTAATCAATGAGTAATCAACACGCTGAATACACACTCACCCTAGAACACCTTTGGCAGTTTAGTCTGCAATTTTATGGTGTGCGAGAAGTGAAAGAGGCGTGTTTATCATTACAGAACAATTATCACGGTAACGTGAACCTACTCCTGCTGCTCAGATGGCTCGATGAGCAGCAACTCATTTTCCAAGAAAAAGACTGGCCCTCGGTGCAAGACTGTCTAGGTAGAAGCGAAACTTTACTTCACTCCTTTCGCGACCTTCGTCGCCACCTTAAGTCTCAAGTCAATGACGCTTTGTATCGTGAGACCTTGCAGTTTGAGCTGCAACTAGAAAAGCAGCAACAAGCGGATTTGGTGGACTGCATTAACTCACTTGCACTACTCAAAAATGATGGTGACCCACTGACGTTGAGATACTGTCGTCACCTCGGTGGGGAACATTTGCAGCAAGCCTTTGCTATGCCGGTGCCAAACATTCAACCACCAAAACGCCCATAAATCTGTAGAATACCTATAATCTTTATAAAGGATTATATTAATAAGTTCTTCAACGGACACCGAAGGACCGCATAAGAGCAGTTAGGTATGACACAATTTTTCGCAGCCGCCGGGATCAAAAACCCGCATCTCCAAACGCTTTTGCCGCGTTTTATTCGCAAAAAAGCGTTGTTTACGCCGATTTGGCAAACCCTCGATACATCCGATGGCGACTTTCTCGATCTCGCGTGGAGCGAGGACCCAACCCAAGAGCCTGCACTAAAAAAGCCGATTTTTGTTTTATTTCATGGGTTAGAGGGATGCTTCTATAGCCCTTATGCCAATGGGCTAATGAATGCATTTGCTCAATCTGGATGGCTGTCGGTGATGATGCATTTTCGTGGCTGTAGCGGTAAGCCAAACAAGAAAGCTCGCGCCTATCATTCTGGTGAAGTGACTGACGCCCGCCACTTCTTAGAGCACCTTGAGCAACGCTTTCCTGATAACCCCAAAGTTGCGGTTGGTATTTCTCTTGGCGGTAACATGTTGGCGAATTATTTAGCCCAATATAAAGACCACCCTATTTTGAATGCAGCGACTATTATCTCAGCGCCTTTAGACCTAGCGGCGTGTGCGAACCGTATAGAACAAGGCTTTTCAAAAGTGTATCGCCGTTATCTGCTTTCTTCACTGAAACGTAACGCGTTACAAAAGCATCATCTACTGCATGGTGAGCTTGCGCTGTCCTACAACTCAATAAAACGTGTCACACGGCTGTATGAATTCGATGATTTGATCACCGCACCATTGCACGGCTTTAAAGACGCACAAGATTATTACGACCAATGCTCTGGCTTAAGTAAACTACAGCAAATCACGCTACCCACACTGATCATCCATGCCAAAGACGATCCGTTCATGACCGACGATGTGATCCCGAAGTTTGTTCTGCCAGATAACATTGATTACCGTCTCTTTGAACACGGTGGCCATGTTGGCTTCCTGACAGGAACGGCGTTAAAACCTAAGTTTTGGTTGGAGGAAGCGCTGCCTGCGTATTACGAAAGTATCGCCGCAGATTACCTTTCTGCTGTATCCAAGCAACGAACGCAGTAAACTAGCCGCTCATCATAAAAGTTAGAGGTATTTATGATCATTCCATGGCAAGACATTGCGCCGGAAACATTGGAAAACTTAATTCGTGAATTCGTCTTACGCGAAGGAACGGATTACGGAACCGTCGAGGTTTCTTTGCAAGACAAAATTGATCAAGTTAAAGCTCAATTGGAAAAAGGTGAAGCGGTTATCGTGTTCTCTGAGCTACACGAAACCGTCGATATTCAGCATAAAACAAAATTTTAGACCCTTCACATTTTACCGTATCCCACTCGATGACAAGGTATTGTTACGTGCTATAGTGGGATATCGACCGTGCAGTAGTAACTCTACTGCACATTACAGGTAAGTAATTTTCGACAAGGTTTGTCATGTCAGCTAAACACCCAATTATTGCGGTTACTGGTTCGTCCGGTGCCGGCACGACCACTACATCTGAAGCCTTCCGTAAAATGTTCAATATGATGAACGTTAAACCCGCATGGGTTGAAGGCGATAGCTTCCATCGCTTTACTCGCCCAGAAATGGACATCGAAATTCGCAAAGCCCGCGAGCAAGGTCGACACATTAGCTACTTTGGCCCACAAGCTAATGACTTCCCGGGATTAGAAGAGTTTTTCCGTAAGTTCGGGCATGACGGTACTGGCAGCGTGCGCCGTTATCTGCACACGTTTGACGAAGCGGTTCCCTACAATCAAATGCCAGGCACGTTTACACCGTGGCAAGACTTACCCGAAAACAGCGACGTGCTGTTTTATGAAGGGTTACATGGTGGCGTGGTCGATGGCGATGTTAATGTTGCTCAACATGTGGATTTCTTAATTGGCATGGTGCCGATTGTGAACTTAGAGTGGATCCAAAAATTCGTACGTGACACTCGCGATCGCGGCCATTCGCGTGAAGCGGTAATGGACTCAATCGTGCGATCCATGGACGATTACCTCAACTATATCACTCCGCAGTTTTCTCGTACTCACATCAACTTCCAGCGCGTACCGACCGTTGATACTTCCAACCCACTTAATGCAAAAGGCATCCCTAGTTTGGATGAGAGTTTTGTGGTGATTCGCCTACGCGGTATCAAGAATGTCGACTTCCCATATCTGCTGGCCATGATTGATGGCTCATTCATGTCACGCCACAACACGATTGTCGTACCCGGCGGTAAGAT
Organism: Vibrio sp. OPT46; assembly: GCF_015163535.1. NCBI lineage: Bacteria > Pseudomonadati > Pseudomonadota > Gammaproteobacteria > Vibrionales > Vibrionaceae > Vibrio > Vibrio sp. OPT46. Next base: position 16,881 of record NZ_JADDYG010000532.1, read on the forward strand.
GAGCTTTGCAATGGAGCTCATAGTTCGGCCTATCCTACAACAGCTCATCGAAACAGGGAAAATTGGCTAAAAACCTGCCTGCGAAGATGTTTACTTTTCATACCGTGATCATGTGCACATTTTTGCTTACAAAATCTCAATCATGGCACGATTAAAATCAAGAAATCGTTTTCGAAAAAGGATACTATTTCTTACCGAAACACAAGAGAGCTTGCAGCATATAAAAAGTGCTCTTATTCTAGTAGGCCTAATTCAGGCTTAGCTAAAATATGGATAGCGCAAGCGTACCCTGCAGAGGAAGTGAGATATTATGGTTCTAGGTAAACCTCAAACCGACCCAACATTAGAGTGGTTTCTTTCACACTGTCATATTCATAAGTACCCTTCAAAGAGCACGCTAATTCACGCGGGCGAAAAGGCAGAAACTTTGTACTACATCGTTAAAGGTTCTGTTGCGGTTCTTATCAAAGACGAAGAAGGTAAGGAGATGATCCTTTCTTACCTAAACCAAGGAGACTTTATTGGTGAACTTGGTCTATTCGAGGAAGACCAAGAGCGCACAGCTTGGGTTCGTGCTAAATCTCCTTGTGAAGTTGCTGAAATTTCTTTCAAGAAGTTCCGTCAGCTTATCCAAGTAAACCCAGACATCCTAATGCGTCTTTCTGCGCAGATGGCTCGTCGTCTTCAAGTAACTAGCCAAAAAGTGGGTGACCTGGCGTTCCTAGACGTAACTGGTCGTATCGCTCAGACGCTTCTGAACCTTGCAAAACAACCAGACGCAATGACTCACCCAGACGGCATGCAAATCAAGATCACTCGTCAAGAAATCGGTCAAATTGTTGGCTGTTCTCGTGAGACAGTAGGTCGTATCTTGAAGATGCTAGAAGAGCAGAACCTAATCTCTGCTCACGGTAAAACCATCGTGGTTTACGGTACTCGTTAATCTCAAACTAGAGTGACACGAACAAAATTATAAAAGCCACCAATGGCAACATTGGTGGCTTTTTATTTGCTCATGACCAAATGAGATAGGGTGCAGCGAACACTAATGAGTAAGCTTAACAGGTTAACCCTAAAACTTAGCCATTCGTACTTTCAAAGATTTTGTCAGCTGAAGCGGCCACGAAACCTGGGTACAAATCACCATTTTCCATCGGATAGCGCTTAGCAAATTCATAAAACCCGCCAGGGATAATTTCAGTGCCTTC
>NZ_JADDYG010000532.1:18098-27565 GCF_015163535.1 Vibrio sp. OPT46
TATAAAAGCCACCAATGGCAACATTGGTGGCTTTTTATTTACTCATGACCAAATGAGATAGGGTGCAGCGAACACTAATGAGTAAGCTTAACAGGTTAACCCTAAAACTTAGCCATTCGTACTTTCAAAGATTTTGTCCGCTGAAGCGGCCACGAAACCTGGGTACAAATCACCATTTTCCATCGGATAGCGCTTAGCAAATTCATAAAACCCGCCAGGGATAATTTCAGTGCCTTCGCTAAAACGAACCGCTACTTTATCTGCCATGGTCGATGACTGCTCTAGCAACACCTCAGGAGTGCCCTTCACTTCACCACCATTTTCATTAATGGTAAACCCAGCGGTACGCAGATGATCGTTTACCTGCTTCACTTCTTCATATTCATTGAGTTGGTTAACGCTCACCGTGAAGTGGTTTGCTCCGTAACCATGCGCCGCAAGCCAAGATGCGTACTCACTTTCTTTAGCCAACGTTTGGTAATCAGCAAAGCTTAAATCCCACAAGCGTCCACCATGTAAGAATGCGCTATCGTTCAGCTTGTCAGCATCGACTTGTGCCACCAAATTTTTCACAATCTCTTGTAGCTCAGGCGAGCACTCTTCAACTTTTAGCTCACTAATAAATACTTTAGGTTGCTTCGGATCTGGGTGCTCATAGTGCTTAGCAACCAGCTTTTTGCTTTCGAAAACGTAATCACCACACGCCTTGTAACCAATAGCTACAAATGGCTTAGCTAGAGTTTCAATACCAAGAGGCGCGATATTGAAGGTACGTAAAGCTATATGATCATTAATCAGAGGCTCATCTTCTTGAAGCAGCTGATGCACTTTAGCCGCCGAAGGGCAAAGACGTTGAATGTAATCTTGCCATAGCGATTCAAATAACACATCGGGCGTCATAACGACTCCTTGTTACGAGATGTAGAGTTTAAAGGTAAGCGGAAGTTGGCTGCTCGTTCACAACAAAAGTTGTCCAGAATAATGAACGAGCAACCATCAACCTGTGACGGTAAATGCCAGTCAGTCAACACGCTTTTCCGAGTCTTTGCTCACTTTTCGTGTTCTGCCAACGATCACTACAACCCATACCTAAATGATGCGCCGGCAAGGTGAGCCGCAATGCATAGTTGCGACTCTATTATTAAAACTTATAGCACTACACCTGGACTCAATGTTGCAGGCAAGACAGTTTCTTGACCTTCCATTGATGCCATTGGGTACGCACAGTAATCTGCTGCGTAGTAAGCGCTTGGGCGCAAGTTACCCGACGCCCCCGGACCACCAAATGGCGCATCACCGCTTGCCCCAGTAAGCTGGCGGTTACGGTTCACGATTCCTGCACGAATGTGGTCAACGAAGTATTCCCATTCTTGGTCGTCGGTTGAAACCAAACCAGCAGATAAGCCAAAGCGCGTATCGTTTGCTAGCGCCACGGCTTTGTCTAATCCTTCGTAGCGCACCACTTGCAGAAGTGGGCCGAAGTACTCTTCATCTGGTAACTCAGCAATGTTCGTTACATCAATGATGCCTGGAGAAACAAACGCCGCCTCTCCTGCTTTCGCTTCAATCAAGCTTTCACCGCCAAGAGACTGTAGATTAGCTTGTGCATCAAGAATAAACTTGGCTGCCGCGACCGAAATTTGCGGTCCCATAAATGGCGCAGGTTCTGCAAATGGTTGGTCTACGCGAATATTGCGTGTCGCTTCAACGAGTTTGGTGATAAGCGCATCGCCTTTTTCACCCAATGGCACATACAAACGACGAGCACACGTACAACGCTGCCCAGCACTGATAAACGCTGACTGGATGATGGTGTAAACCGTGGCATCCAAATCACCATATTTATCAGAGATCACCATCGGGTTATTACCACCCATTTCTAGTGCGAGCATCTTGCCTGGTTGACCCGCAAATTGACGGTGTAATACATGCCCCGTATTCGCGCTACCCGTAAACAGTACGCCATCAATGCCTTTTGCGTCAGCTAGGGCGATACCAGTTTCTTTCGCGCCTTGAACAAGGTTAATCACGCCTTTCGGCAGACCGGCTTCTTCCCATAGCTTCATTGCCAATTCACCCGTCCATGGCGTTTGCTCAGACGGTTTGAAGACTACCGTGTTACCAGCCAGTAGCGCAGGCACAATGTGACCATTTGGTAGGTGGCCTGGGAAGTTGTAAGGACCAAACACCGCCATCACGCCCAATGGGCGGTGGCGCAATACGATTTGGTTGCCTGCTGCTTCACGGCTCGCCTCACCAGTGCGGTCATGATAAGCGCGAATCGAAATGGCAATTTTACCTGCCATGGCTGCTGCTTCAGTGCGCGTTTCCCAAATCGGCTTACCGGTTTCTTTGGCAATCACTTCGGCGATTTTTTCGCTGTTCTCTTTTACTTTCTCCGCAAAAGCCAACACGATTGCCTCACGCTCTGAAAATGGACGCTTTTTCCAGTCAATAAACGCTTCACGCGCTGCAGATACCGCCTGGTTCACCTGCTCTGCCGTTGCACCTTTGCCTTGCCAGATCACTTCTTGGTTGTACGGCGACAGAGACGTAAATGCTTCACCCTGACCTTGTACCCATTCACCTGCAATCCAATGTGTCATTGTTTCTATCCTTAAATTCTGTCGTCTGTTACTGCGGAAGAAGGCGGACGAAATCCCCTTCTTCAACCGAAAGTGCATCCGCAACGTCTGGTGCAATCATCACGCTTTGTGTTTCTGCGTCATACGCCGCTTTAGTGACTGTCGCACGGAAGTTCTCGAAAGATGAATTACACATCAAGAAGTCTTGTGTGCTGGAATGTTCAGAGATTTTGACTTGCGCGCGGAATGAATGACGTACCGACTCAATATTACGCAGATCACACTCAACCGTTGGGCCACCGTCGAAGATGTCGACGTAGCCTCGGTTGGTAAAACCTTCACGCTCAAGCAGCTTCAGCGCTGGACGCGTGTTGTCATGTACTTGACCAATCACGGCTTGCGCTTCTGGGCTGAGCAGATTGATGTAAATAGGCAGTTTCGGCATCAAGTCGGCGATAAAGCCTTTCTTGCCGATACCTGTCAGGTAATCTGCAAGAGTGAAATCGATAGAGAAGAAATGCTCTTGAAGCCATTGCCAGAATGGTGAATTACCCTCGTCGTCTGAAACGCCACGCATCTCCGCAAAGATCGTTTCAGAGAAGCGCTCTGGGTGCTCTGCCATCATTAGGAAACGACACTTCGACATTAGACGACCATTCAGACCTTGGCGGAATTTCTCACGCAAGAACAAGGTACAAATTTCGCTGTTACCCGTGTAGTTATTACCAAAAGTAAGCAGTTTAACGACGTTGTTAACGCCAAGCTTTGGCGACGAGTGCACAACTTTACTAATGTGATATGAGTAAAATGGGACATCCCAGCCGATAGATGCTTCGATTCCGGTGGTACCCGCAACCTCACCCGTTTCAGAGTCAAAGCCAACCATCAGGTAGCCTTCATCGCCTGGTTCTGCCACATCTGGCTTACCAAAGCTGTACTCTGAATGTTTGATTCGATTGGTTAACAGTTCTTCGTTAACCGGTAGAGATGTAAATCCGTGACCAGACTCCACCGCACAAGTGTGCAGTGCGTCGTAATCCGACATCGCGATAGGGCGAACTACTAGCATCAATACTCCCTCCAGATGCAAGAAGATCCTAACTATATTGTAGGAACAATTCCCCCATCAGAGATCCTTGACGGGGGTGTCTGCGTTGACGTTTAAACTGATATCGCGCTTAAACTAAAGTCGCGATCGCTTTATCCAGTTTCGCCAAGCCTTCTTCAATTTCTTGTTGTGTGATAACGAGTGATGGTGTGAAACGTACGACATTGGCACCCGCAACCAATACCATGAGACCTTGTTTACCTGCAGCAACCAGCACGTCACGCGCACGGCCTTGCCATTCTTCATTTAGTGCAGCGCCAAGTAATAGGCCTTGACCGCGCACTTCTGAGAAGATGTTGTACTTCGCGTTGATCTTCTCTAGACCTTCACGGAACATTGCTTCGCGTTCTAGTACACCAGCCAAAACCTCTGGCTTAGTGACTTCATTTACAACCGCTTCTGCAACCGCACACGCTAGTGGGTTACCGCCATATGTAGAACCGTGAGTGCCCACTTTCATGTGCTCTGCCAATTTTGCTGTCGTTAGCATTGCACCGATTGGGAAACCGCCACCAAGTGATTTCGCAGTACTTAGAATATCTGGCGTGATACCTAAACCTTGGTAAGCGTAGAAGTTACCTGTTCGGCCATTACCAGTTTGCACTTCATCGAAGATCAGTAAGGCGTTGTGTTTGTCACACAGCTCGCGAACCGCTTGAGCGAACTCAGGCGTTGGTGGCACGATGCCGCCTTCACCTTGTAATGGCTCCATCATGACCGCACAAGTACGATCAGACATGTGTGCTTGTAAAGCTTCGATATCGTTGTAAGGAAGGTGTGTCACGTCGCCTGGCTTAGGACCGAAGCCGTCAGAGTATGCCGCTTGGCCACCAACCGTTACGGTAAAGAATGTACGACCGTGGAAACCTTGTTTGAATGCAATGATTTCAGATTTCTCAGTGCCATGAACGTCTGCTGCATAACGACGTGCCAGCTTCAAAGCGGCTTCGTTTGCTTCTGCGCCAGAGTTAGCAAAGAACACTCGCTCAGCAAAACTCACTTCTGTTAGCTTTTTCGCCAGACGAAGGGCTGGTTCGTTCGTCATAACGTTACTTAAGTGCCAAAGCTTGTTAGCTTGCTCTGTTAGTGCGTCCACCATTACTGGATGACAATGGCCAAGACAGCTCACTGCAATACCACCAGCAAAGTCGATGTATTCATTACCTTCCTGATCCCAAACACGTGAACCTTCACCTTTAACAGGGATCATTTCCATCGGGTTATAGCAAGGTACCATTACCTCATCGAATAAACCGCGCTCTACTTTAATTTCCGTTGTCATTGCACATTCCTTCTTGATACCGCATGCGTAGCAGATAAGCGAATTTAACCGGCTCTCTTTGCCAGCAAATAATGTTTTGCATTTAAGCTATTGCGGCATTGTATTTACATTTAATTAACCATTTCAATAGTGATTTATTCTTTTCGTTCTCGAAAGTAACTTCCATTAATCACTGCTTATGACTATTTATGCATCAAGAAAGTAAAATAGAGAAGTGATTTTTTATAAATGTTATGTAATACAGGGGATAGAAGGTTTTAAAAGACATGAATAGACAAAGAGACTCGAGAGAATCGCATAGTTTTGCAATCCGCTCACCTCAGCAAAAAGATGAATGATTTGTTAAGAAAAGTGATCGCGATCAGATCGTTTTGCGTGCTAAAAAGTTCGCAAGCAACTCGTGACCTTGCTCAGTTTTGATTGATTCTGGGTGGAACTGCACCGCATCAATTGGCAAGGTTTTATGTTGGTAACCCATTATTTCATCCATGCTTCCGTCAGGCAGTTCTGTCCATGCAGTCAGTTCAAACACGTCGGGTAAAGTACCGTTTTTCACCACAAGAGAGTGATAACGGGTTACCGTGAGTGGGTTATTCAGATTTTTAAACACACTACGACCGTTATGACGAATCGGTGAGGTCTTACCGTGCATCACTTGTCGTGCACGTACCACTTCACCCCCAAACACTTGCGCTATCGCTTGATGGCCAAGGCAAACACCCAATATTGGAAGCTTACCAGCGAAGTGTTCTATCGCTTTCAGTGAAATACCTGCTTCGTTCGGCGTACATGGCCCTGGCGAGATCACCAAATGAGTTGGGTTGAGCGCCTCAATGCCTTGGATATCGATTTCATCGTTACGCACCACCTTTACGTCTGCACCAAGCTCGCAGAAGTATTGGTAAAGGTTGTAGGTAAAAGAGTCGTAGTTATCGATGATCAACAACATAAAGGGTCGGTTGCTCCAATCCGTTTTGGCAATGCTTACGTAGTGAATCGCCACGTTCGTGACAATCAAGGGCGGTATTTTGCTATACCAAGCAAGAAAGGCAAGTTTTTGCTGAATAAAAAGGCCAGCATAGGCTGGCCTTTGGTCTTTACAGCTATTTAGGAACTGTTTGTCAGAAAGTAAATTCGCTTAGCGGCGACGACGGAATAAGCCGAGACCTAGCAGCGCAAATAGCGCGCCAAAACCAAACGAACCACCATCTGAATCCTTCGACCCTTCTGTTCCAGTTTCAGTTTGCGTCATTGAAACATCACGAACAGAGCTAAACTTCACGATATTACCTGTCGAGTCAGTCACTTTCTCTTCTAACTGATAATTACCTTGCTCTGGCGTTTGTTCAAACTCAATATTCACGCTACGCGCATCAATATCAGCTTGAACTAAAGTTTGGCTAGCCGAGTAAGCTTTCGTATCGCTGCTTGCCGCAGCCGCTTGTGTGGATGGCGTTAAGTTCACCGTAACAATATCGCCCACAACCGCCGTTGGTGGTAAACGGACATCGACGGCTAAGTTGTCACCTGCTTTCGGTAAATCGATGTCATCATCTGGTAAATCAATCGCGATGATCACTGGATCGTGGTCAGAGGCAGAGAACGCATCTTTGTACTTCGGCATATCACCTGTGTACTTGCTGCTGTATTCGAACAAGTTACTCTCTAGTGAGTTGATGTGCCAATCTTCAATTGCTACCACTTTTTGCGCTAGGCTGCTGCTTGCCAATGCGTGGTCCAAATTACCCAGCTCGCCCGAATAGGTGTAAGAAAACGTATCAGCGCCGTGCAGCAACGTGTTTAAGTTGTGCAGACCGTAACCTTTTTCAATTTTGGTCTTCTCTACTTGAAGTTCACCATCACCAATGGTTGTGTAAGCAGCAGTATAAATGTCACGGCCGTATTTCTCTCTTGAGTAATCAGTCAGTGTCAGAAGTGGGTCTTCCATGCCATAAGCATTGAGGTCGCCCATGAGCAATACATCGCCTTTCACTTCTTTCAACGCTTCACCCACTGCGTGCGCAGCAGAAACGCGGAAGTTGTTACAGTTGCCTTGCAGATCCGCTGGCTCAGAATCTTCTACACCAGCAATCCACTCTTCAATACACTCAGAGCCTTTCGACTTAAAGTGGTTTACGACAATAGACAAATCTTCACCCGTCTCTTTCACCGTAAAGGTCTGAAGTAGACTGTGGCGTTGATATTTGTCGTATGCAGGGTTACTTTCAGTGCCCTCTTTACGAGTAATGGTGTTCTCTGCAATGTGTTGCTCTGGCGTCACAATGACTTTTGCTGCTTCTTTTGGTGTTACTGCGTTAGCACGATATAAGATCGCCACCATGATCGCATCACTGCCAAAGTATTCGTCTTGGTATTTGTCTTGCTCTTCGATTTCGACATACGTGTAATGATCTTCCACGTCATCAATCTCAGCGTTTAAAGCATCAACCAAGTTTTGGATAGCACTACCATCACCAAAGCCGTTATTTTCCACTTCCATCAAGCCAATGATGTCCGCGTCCATCTTATTCATCGCTGAAACTATTTTCGCTTGCTGGATCAAGAACTCATCAAGGTTTGTCGCGCCACGATTTTGCCCGGTTGGGTTGTCGTGCCCGCTGTCAGCAACTGAAGTGAAGTAGTTAAGAACGTTGAAGCTCGCTACTCGTAAATCAGAATCGGCTATGGCTGGCGCCGCTTTACGCGCAACGTTAAAGTCATCACCTGACGTGACAAAGTTGCTGCTATCAACTTCATTGGTCGCAATTAGGCGGTACTCGTTGTAGCTGTAAGCCACAACACCTTGCAGGCCTTCGACACGAGAGCCTAGGCGAATGTGCTGCTCTGAAGAGCCATTTTGGTCTGCATCTTTAGCAAAATCTGGGTAGTATGGGATTTGTCCGTTTGGTGCTTTGCCATCTGATTCTAGGTATACGCGGTTCGCTGCGTTGTCTTTTGCTAGCTCAACGGCTGCATCGCTCTCTGCCGCGTGTAATTGAGTCGGCTTTAACAATGGCGCTTCATGAGAGAGCATCATATTGTTACGACGTGAATCGTAGTCGTAAGAGAAGTTGCGAGTTACAAACAAGTCACTTGCCGAGGTCAACTCAACTTGCATCCCTTCATGACGCTCAAGCGCATCACGTAGTGTCTCACCTTCTTTGATAACAAGATCGGTAACTCGAGAGGTTTCAGAGGTGCCTGTTTTCACATAGCTGTTAGCATCAGAAGCAAGCTGAGTATTGCTGTAATACTCTTGAACTTTACCTTTCACACAAACAACGTCACCAGCTTTCAGCGCCGTGTCTGCCGCGTCAGTATGAATGAACAAGCCTTCTGAGGTCTTGTCGTTGTTGTCGCTTTCTAATGCTTGTAGGTAGAAACCTTTGGTTAGGCCAGTGGTAACAGCAGTCACGACACCCGTTACGAAATGATCTTCGTCAGTAATGTATGGGTAACCATCAATGAATGGAGACGTATCGCCTTCACCTTGAATATCTTGGATGGTAGTGAAGTTAGGTTGCTGACCGTCGACTTCACAAGCGAATGGTGCTGGTGGCTCAGTCGCATTTAGCTCACCAAGGCCGTCAATGTTGTCTTTCTCAAATGCCGTCCACTGAGATGCATCATAAGTAGCAGAAGGGGTTAGTGCATCACTGTTACGAACTAATGTGGTGTCTTTACCAAAATCTACGTCACCCATCACACCGATGATGTCGTGCACTTCACCATCTTTAAGCAGTGCGATCGGGTCGTCACCGTTAAAGTTCGCAACGCTTTTATCTGTGATATCCGAGACAGCTTTGATGGTATCGCTCGCGTCACCATGCGCCAGTACATACACTTGGTTAGCTTGTAGCGTCACTTGGCTAAGGTCGAATGTGCTACCCCAAGTACCACCACCGTTTGATGATTTCGCCAACTCGTAGCCAGTGAGTGTCACCGCAGTATCACCCGTATTAGCGATCTCTACCGCTTTATTATAAGCGCCGCCTTCTACGTATTGGGAAATAATAATCTCTGCGTTCGCGTTTGCACTAAGTGCACTGGCGATGGTTAATGCGAGTATTGAGGGTTTGATTAACGTGTCCATTGTCATACCTGATATTTATGTAAATGCAAACTTAGCTCTGGTTAGAGCCTGCCATTTGCGTCTACTATCAGGTTTATTTATGAAATAAATAAGAATGAGTAATTAAAGCCGTGAAATGAATCACATGTGAATATAAGAAAATATGCCAGAGCATCCCATTCAAACATTTTTTGTAATAAATACAGAGCGCTATTGATAAACAAGTCAGAATTTAGATTGATTACTCAGTTTACTTTTTCACTTCATGTTAAGGAGTAGAAAATACATCACTTGTTGAGTTGCTTATTAACCCAACCGTTCCGTTACAAATAAAAAATATAATTAGTCACTAATTTAGAATGCTTTAATTTTCACTTGTATCACTGTTCAAGCCCAAGAATCTATTACTCGCTTCGCTCT
>NZ_JADDYG010000532.1:27575-44564 GCF_015163535.1 Vibrio sp. OPT46
ATTCCTGTTACAAATAAAAAATATAATTAGTCACTAATTTAGAATGCTTTAATTTTCACTTGTATCACTGTTCAAGCCCAAGAATCTATTACTCGCTTCGCTCTCTCTTTTACAGGCCCCTCATACTTCAAAGTTTTCATGATTTATTCAATAACTTTTCATTACTCACTAGCCAAAAACATACACAAAAGATATAACACCTGCGCGAGACAATAAGATCTCATTAGCTGTAAACCCAGGAACGACAAATGAAAAAAATTCAACGCAGTGTGCTAGCTCTCTCCCTACTTAGCTTAATAGCGGGGTGTCAGTTGACCGCCAGTGAGCCACTTCAACCTACCGCGAATCAAGACATCATCGAATCAGCCAAAAATGAACTGGATGGTATTGAAGAGCTAGAAGTCAGTGACGAGGGTGTTATTACCTTTACTCAGCGTCTAAGAACGCCAGGAACCTACTGGATTCCAGCGAGAATTAAAGAACTGAGCTACGATATATCATGCGTACAGCTTAGTTACTTCATTGATAGAGGCATGGTTGTGAAGTCTGCCTTTCTAGGGGCTCGAGGACGTGTTGAATATTACGACATGGAACGCTGTATGAAAGACACGCCATTTCAATAATACAGGCATAAAAAAGCTCCACCAAAGTGGAGCTTTTTCGTATTTGTTCTTAGCCGACTATGGGCGAGCTACAAAACCTACTGCTTCGTATGCTTTCTTAAGCGTTTCAGCCGCACGTGCCGATGCTTTCTCAGCGCCTTGCTTCATCACTTCGTTCATGTAAGCGCGGTCAGCACGGATACGGTGGTATTCAGCTTGAATAGGCTCAAGCATAGTAACTAGAGCTTCACCAACATCTTTCTTAAATGGGCCATACATTTCTACGCCTTGGTATTTCGCTTCAATCTCTTCAAAGCTCATACCTGTTGCCGCAGAGTACAGACCCATTAGGTTAGAGATACCTGCCTTGTTGTCCCAATCGTGAGCGATACGAGGTGGCGTTTCTGTGTCAGTTTGCGCTTTGTTGATCTTCTTAAGGATCGACTTAGGCTCTTCCAGCAGCGTGATAACGTTCTTACGGTTGTCATCAGATTTAGACATCTTCTTCGTTGCGTCTTGAAGGCTCATTACACGCGCATTTACTGTCGGAATGTAAGGCTCTGGAACTTGGAAGATTGGCTGCTCTGGCGAGTAAATATTGTTGAAACGCGTTGCGATATCGCGCGCTAATTCTAGATGTTGCTTCTGGTCACTGCCTACAGGTACTTGGTGTGCACCGTAAAGCAAAATGTCAGCCGCCATCAACACCGGGTAGTCAAATAGGCCGACGTTTACGTCATTCGCGTAACGTGCCGATTTGTCTTTAAACTGAGTCATACGGCTCAGCTCACCCATTTGAGTGTAGCAGTTAAGAAGCCAACCTAATTGAGCATGCTCTGGTACATGTGACTGAACAAATAGCGTGCTCTTCTTCGGGTCAACACCAACTGCCAGACAAATTGCCAGTGCGTCTAGAGTTGCTTCATGCAGCGCTTTAGGGTCCTGACGAACCGTAATCGCGTGAAGGTCTACCACACAATATTGGCAATCATAATCGTCTTGCATCTGCTGCCATTGACGTAGAGCACCCAAGTAGTTACCGATACTTAGTTCACCTGAAGGTTGAACACCACTCAATACAATGGGTTTGCTCATTAGAATGATTCCTTTGACTTCTTAATCTAATTAAATGAAAAAAACCGTGCAGTAATAGGTGCACGGTTTACTCAGTGTACTCATTAACGAGTATTTTGGAAGCTCTTTTGTAGCCGTTATGCAGAAACCGCTACAACGTCCAATAATTCTGCCAAACTGTCAGCGACGAAATCTGGATTTGATGCTGAAATAGGTTCACCGTGGTTGTAACCATATGTCAGACCAAATGAGGCACAGCCTGCATTCTTTGCTGCGAGAATGTCGTTTTTCGAGTCGCCAACCATCAGCATTTCACTTGGTTGGATTTGGTGCTTTTCCATTAGCCAGTTCAATGCTACTGGGTTTGGTTTTTTCTCTGGGAATGCATCACCGCCAAGGACATCAACGAAGTATTTTGCGATGTCGTGCTTTTCCAAAACGTCAGGCACAAACTTTGAAGGTTTGTTGGTCACCAACGCCATAACAAAGCCCGCTTTGTGCAGCTCTGCTAGTGTCTCTTTTACCGTTGGGTAAAGATGACTTAGCTTGTGACCGCTTTGCTCGTAGTAATCATCAAACAATACACGCGCTTTAGCACGAAGCTCTTCACTCAGCTCTGGGTTGATGGTCAGGCTTTGGCTTAATGAGCGACCAATAAGCACGTCTGCGCCGTTACCCACGTAATCACGAACTTGTTCTTCTGAAACCGATGGAAAGCCAAGCGCCTGTACTGCTTGGTCTGCCGCGACAGCTAGATCTGGCACGCTATCAAGCAAAGTGCCATCTAGATCGAAGGCGATGAATTTAATGTCTTGTTGAGTCATAACTTCCCTGAGGATTTTTATTTATAAATCGGTGAAAACGACAAAGGATGGCACCCCATCCTTTGTTTTTATCATTATGTCTGATTCTACAGTAACTGTTTGTTTCGTCGTTACTTTGCAGCAATACGCTGACGAACTGCCTCAAACAAACAGATGCCGGATGCCACAGATACGTTCAAGCTTGAAACGCTACCAGCCATTGGGATCTTAATCAAATCGTCGCAGGTTTCACGAGTCAGACGACGCATACCGTCACCTTCAGCCCCCATTACGATAGCAAGAGGTCCAGTCAGTTTGGCTTGGTAGATGTCGTGCGTTGCTTCACCCGCAGTACCAACAAACCAGATGCCTTTCTCTTGCAATGTACGCATAGTACGAGCCAAGTTAGTCACTCGGATCAATGGTACGACTTCAGCTGCACCACAAGCGACTTTACTTACCGTCGCATTCATTGGCGCAGAACGATCTTTCGGTACGATGATCGCCGCAGCACCTGCCGCATCTGCGTTACGTAAACACGCACCAAGATTGTGTGGATCGGTCACGCCGTCTAACACTAAGAGCAGTGGTGATTCGTGCTTTGCAAGGATGTCATCAATATCGTTCTCATTCAGCTGCTTCGCTGGTTTCACACGAGCGATGATGCCTTGGTGATTTGCACCGCGTGCTTTGTCATCCAAGGTTTTACGTGTCATCTGCTGAATAGAAACACCACAAACCTGAAGATCATTTAGGATTGGCATTAGGCGATCATCTTGACGACCTTTTAAAACGTACGCCTCGATAAAACGCTCTGGTTCGCGCTCCAATACCGCCTTCACTGCGTGAATGCCGTAGATAAATTCGTTACTCATTGTTTAACCTGTTGTTCTGGTCGTATTGCCTGCGCCAACCGAGTTTGAACTAAGTTGGCGCTTCAACCTACTGCGCTTCTTTTTTAGTGCGCTTCTTTTTTAGTGCGCTTGGTTTTCTTCGGCTTACTGTGCGGCTTCTTTTTACGTGCTTTTTTCACTTTAGGCTTCTCGTTGCCTTGGGCGTCACCACGTTTTGGGCCATTACGCTTACTCGTTGCGCCCGTTTCTTCTGGGCGTTTAGTTGGCTCTATCGCAGGAATTGCACGAGCCGCGCCACCTTCTTTCGATGAAGAGCGAGTCGCAGCGCGTTTTTTATCTTTCGCTTTGCGTTTTGCTTCCGCTGCGCGTTTCTTCGCAGTCTTACCTTCGCCGCGTAGCTTACGACTTGTTTCGACCAATTCAAAGTCAATTTGCTTGTCATCGAGGTTAACAGCCAGTACTTTTACTTTTACTGCATCACCTAAGCGGTAGATGTTACCGAAACTTTCACCAATAAGTCGTTGACCAATCGGGTCAAATTGATAGTAGTCGTTCGCAAGGGTAGAAATATGTACCAAACCATCGATGTGCAAATCCGTTAAACGTACAAAGAAGCCAAAGCTAGTGACATTAGCGATAACACCGTCTAGTTCGTCACCGACGTGGTCTTGCATATATTCACACTTCAGCCAATCCGCAACATCACGTGTTGCATCATCAGCACGGCGCTCTGTCATCGAACATTGTTCGCCGTAAAAATCCATGTCGTCAAACGAGTAATGATAGCCACCTGTTGGTGTCCAGCGATCTTGATTACGACCTTCTTCTTTAGCAATCAGATACTTGATTGCACGGTGAAGTAACAAGTCAGGGTAACGACGAATTGGCGACGTAAAGTGCGCATAGCGTTTCAATGCCAACCCAAAGTGCCCCGCGTTATCTGCGTTGTATACCGCTTGCTTCATTGAGCGTAGCAGCATGGTCTGAATCAACTCTTGATCTTGACGCCCGGAGATTTGACGTGCGAGATCAGCATAGTCCGTTGGTGAAGGCTCTAAACCACCTTTTAGCTCAAGACCAAGTTCACTTAAGAAGTCACGGAAACCTTGCAGGCGTAATTCACCTGGAGATTCGTGGATACGATAAAGCGCGGGCTCTTTCGCTTTTTCTACCAGCGATGCCGAAGCAATGTTGGCTAAAATCATACATTCTTCGATGATCTTATGCGCGTCATTACGAATTACTGGCTCAATGCTTTCGATTTTACGTTCCGCATTGAAAATAAATTTGGTTTCAACGGTTTCAAATTCGATTGCACCGCGTTGATCTCGTGCTTCTTTCAGCACTTTGTACATCTTGTGCAACTCTTCTAGATGAGAAACAAGCGGCTGGTAGCGCTCACGTAGTTCTTCATCCCCTTCTAGAATCGCGCTCACTTTGCTATATGTGAGACGAGCGTGCGAGTTCATCACCGCCTCGTAATGCTTGTAACCAGACAGCTTACCTGTATCGGAAATGGTCATTTCGCACACCATACACAAGCGATCTACTTGCGGGTTAAGCGAACATAGACCGTTCGACAGTACTTCTGGCAACATTGGCACAACTTGCGAAGGGAAATATACTGAGTTACCACGATTGATCGCTTCTTTGTCCAACGCAGAGTCAGGACGAACGTAGTAACTGACGTCAGCAATCGCTACCCATAAACGCCAACCACCTTCTTTGTTCTTTTCACAGTAAACGGCATCATCAAAGTCTCGTGCGTCTTCGCCGTCAATGGTCACTAGTGGCAAATCACGTAGATCCACACGACCAACTTTCGCTTCTTCTGGTACTTCTTCGCCTAAGTTTTCGATTTGTTTATCGACGGCTTCTGGCCATTCGTGAGGGATTTGGTGTGTACGAATCGCAATTTGTGTTTCCATACCTGGTGCCATGTTTTCACCAAGGACTTCAACCACTTTACCCATCATGCCGCGTGAGCGTGAGCCACGATCAGTAATTTCAATTACGACTACGTTACCCATGCGTGCACCCGCTTTGTGCTCATTTGGGATCAGGATATCTTGGCTGATACGCGAGTCATCTGGGACAACATAGGAGTATCCATATTCAAGGAAGAAACGACCAACGATTTGATCATTGCGCTCCTCTAGCACACGCACCAAACGTCCTTCACGGCGGCCGCGCTTGCTGTTGTCTGTCGGTTGCACTAAGACAAAATCACCGTGGATGATGTTCTTCATCTGATGGTGCGGTAACAGAATATCATCATCCTTGCCGACGCTGCCTTCTGGACGTACCCAACCATGGCCATCACGATGACCAATCACGTAACCTTTCACCATTTCAAGTTTTTCAGGCAATGCATAGCACTGACGACGGGTAAACACCAGTTGGCCATCTCGCTCCATCGCACGTAGCCGACGACGCAACCCTTCGTATTGCTCTTCGCCCTCAAGCTTTAGTGCCTCAAACAAGTCGTTACGATTCATTGGAACGCCCGCTTGCTCTAGAAACTCGATGATAAACTCTCGGCTTGGAATTGGATTTTCGTAATTTTTGGATTCACGATCTGCAAAAGGATCGTTTGGAATATTGTCTGACATAGGCACGCCTATCTAGCAAGGAAGGTATATGGCTAGTATATCTGAGTCTCTCGATAAGCTACAGAATTGCTTTGAAAAAAGAATGATCGAGATCGACTCTAGGCATGCAAATGAGTTAAGGACGAGCCAGCAAGATCAAAAGTTCAGAATTGTCACTGAGCAAGGATTCAATCGTGCAGTCATCCAACTCCGCCAGAAAGGCACTTTTTGCTTTCGCCAATTTATCTTTGAGGCGGCAAGCAGGGGTAATATGGCAAAAATCCACACCACAGTTGACTAAATCTAACGGCTCTAAATCGCGCACAACACCACCGACTGTGATTTCAGACGCTGGCTTCATCAGCCGGATACCACCGTTTTTTCCGCGCACGGTATGGACATAACCCAACTGCCCTAACCGATTGATAACTTTAACCATATGGTTGCGCGACACACCAAATAAATCCGTCACTTCGGTAATGCTGGTTAACTCATCTTCCGGCAACGAAGCCAAGAAAATTAAGGTTCTCAACGCATAATCAGTGAAACTAGTTAACTGCATATTCTCTCCCAAAGTGCGACTCAATAACCCGCTGGTGATGCTAAAACCCCAAACTTGAGCTATCGATAAAAGTGTAAATCTTTTCTTGATCGAAAGATACATTTGAGATACAACCTTAAACATGCATTATAAATACAACTTAAAGTAGGAAGCCCTTATGCTCAGCAATCAAACTATCGAGATCGTCAAAGCGACCGCACCACTCATCGCCGAAACAGGACCAAAACTGACCGCGCACTTTTACGAGCGTATGTTTACTCATAACCCTGAGTTGAAAGATATTTTTAACATGAGTAACCAGCGTAACGGCGATCAGCGTGAAGCATTATTCAACGCTATCTGTGCCTATGCTGCCAATATTGAAAATTTGCCAGCTCTGCTTGGCGCAGTAGAGAAAATTGCGCATAAGCACACGAGCTTTTTGATCACAGAAGATCAGTACCAAATCGTTGGTAAGCATTTACTTGCGACAATCGATGAGCTTTTTAATCCAGGTCAAGAAGTGTTGGATGCTTGGGCTGAGGCTTACGGCGTACTTGCGAATGTATTTATTCAGCGCGAAGAACAAATTTACCAACAAAATGAAGCTTTGGAAGGCGGCTGGCGCGGTCTACGCGAATTTGAATTAGTCGATAAAAAGATTGAGATCGAGCACATTTGCAGCTTTGTGTTCAAGCCAACCGATGGCCAAAAAGTGGCGCCGTATAAACCGGGACAATACCTTGGCATCTACATCAACAGTGACCAGTTAGAAAACCAAGAAATTCGCCAATATAGCCTGTCTTCTGCGGTCCAAGAGAACACCTACCGTATCTCAGTAAAACGTGAAGAAGGCGGAAAAGTGTCGAACTACCTGCACGATAGCCTGAACATTGGCGAAAAAGTGCAGCTTGCGGCCCCTGCCGGTGATTTCTTTATGGATGCCGAACCACAAACACCCGTTGTTCTAATTTCTGCTGGTGTGGGACTTACTCCAACGCTGTCAATGCTAGAAAGTCTCTCAGAACATCAAGCACCTGTAACTTGGGTTCATGCAACAGAAAATGGCCAACAGCATGCTTTCAAGCAACACGTAAACCAACTCGTTGCAGAAAAAGAAAATATGAACGCGCTCGTTTGGTATAACCAACCAACGGCAGAAGACAAGCTAGGTGAAGACTTCCACTTCACGGGCTTTGTCAATCTGTATGAAATTGAAGCTGCATTAAAGCAAGATAACGTGCAGGTGTACTTCTGTGGTCCTGTAGGATTTATGCAGCACGTAGCGAAACAGCTATTAGAACTTGGCGTACCAGAAGAGCAATTCCATTACGAATGCTTCGGTCCACACAAAGTGGTTTAAGCGCTATCAGCTATCGGGAAAACAACAAAGCCCACGTGACGTGGGCTTTGTTGTATGAAGTTGTTTGCAATATTGAAGTGTTACCAAAAGGTGTCTCGCCGTTTAGCTCGAGCAATAACGTTTTGTGGCATGCGCTGTTCAAGGCCGTTTCTCAATACAGTTATGCGCTTATGCTGCCGCTTATCTGCTGTGACAGAGTTATATAACCAACGATACGCATCTTCGTAATCGAGTGGACTGCCATAATCACGTAAAAGCAACTCGGCCAGATGAATACGCGCGTTTAGGTTTCCCATTGACGCAGCTTCTCGCAAATATGGAATTGCACGTTCTTTATCTTGCTGTACTAAAGTGCCACGCGAATAGTATCGGCCAATCTGCTCTAGTGCAGCTGGTAACCCCTGATGCGCTGCATTTTCGATGTAGTAAAGACCCAGTTCGACATCTTGCTCGACACACACCCCCCAAGCCAACATATCTCCGTACAGAAATTCATAAGCGGGTAAGTTAATTCGAGTCGCACGAGCTACGATATCCTCCACCAGCTGGCAGTTATCAGCGCGCACACGTTGTAAGTGCTTATTTTGCTCAATAAGCTTTATCAGCTCTGCTTCGGTATAGATCGGAACTGGTGCCCCCACATCAGCAACATTGGCTTTCACTGTGGTAGCAACCAAGCTCAACAACAGTGAAGCAGCCACTGTTCGTAACTTCATAAACGTACCCTTAAGGTATCTAAGAAACCAAAGATCGGTGAAGGATCTCCTCTGCTTGATAACCTTATCGGCAAAAAACAGCTAAGCTTTAGACAATTTTTGCCTCTGATTTAGGCTCAGCGGCAAAAGCTTGCCATATGAGAGTCACGCTGTTTTTGTTCAGATACAAAAAAGCCGACCAGAAGGTCGGCTTTTGCAATCTTTAACGGCTATCAATTAAGCTTCGAATGGGTGAACTTTGATGATAGTTTCGTTACGGTCAGGACCTGTAGAGATGATGTCTACTGGAACGCCAGTTAGCTCTTCAATACGCTTGATGTAGTCAAGAGCGGCTTGTGGTAGAGCATCTAGTGACTTAGCACCAAATGTGTTCTCAGACCAACCAGGCATTGTTTCGTAGATTGGCGTTGCTTTTTCGAATGCTTCAGCAGCCATCGGAGAAACTTCTAGCACAGAGCCATCTTCCATCTTGTAACCAGTACAGATTTTTAGCTCTTCTAGACCATCTAGTACGTCTAGTTTAGTTAGACAGAAACCAGATACAGAGTTGATTTGGATTGCACGACGCATAGCAACAGCATCGAACCAACCTGTACGACGTAGACGACCAGTTGTCGCACCGAACTCGTGGCCAACTTCACCTAAGTGCTTACCAATTGGATCTTGCTTATCTAAACCGTCGTATAGTTCAGTCGGGAATGGACCAGCACCAACGCGAGTACAGTACGCTTTTGCGATACCCAAGATGTAACCGATGTGACGAGGACCAAAACCAGAACCTGCAGCAACACCACCAGCAGTCGTGTTAGAAGACGTTACGTACGGGTAAGTACCGTGGTCGATATCAAGTAGTGTACCTTGTGCACCTTCGAACATGATCTTGTCGCCGCGCTTACGTGCTGCGTCTAGTTCGTCAGTTACGTCGATAACCATTGAAGTTAGTAGCTCAGCGTAGCCTTTCGCTTGCTCAAGTACTTCTTCGTAGCTTACTGGCTCCGCTTTGTAGAAGTTAACTAGTTGGAAGTTATGGAACTCCATGACTTCTTTTAGCTTCTCTGCGAAAGTCGCCATATCGAATAGGTCGCCAACGCGTAGACCGCGACGAGCAACTTTATCTTCGTATGCTGGACCGATACCACGACCAGTAGTACCGATAGCTTTTTTACCGCGAGCGATTTCGCGAGCTTGGTCCATTGCAACGTGGTAAGGAAGAATTAGCGGACATGCTTCAGAAATGAAAAGACGCTCGCGTACTGGAATACCGCGCTCTTCAAGAGGCTTCATTTCTTTAAGTAGAGCTTCAGGTGATAGTACAACACCGTTACCGATAACACATTTTACGTTATCGCGAAGGATACCTGATGGAATTAAGTGAAGAACGGTTTTTTCACCGTCAATTACGAGAGTGTGACCTGCGTTGTGACCGCCTTGGTAGCGTACCACGTATTTTGCATCTTCAGTTAAAAGGTCTACGATTTTACCTTTACCTTCGTCACCCCATTGGGTGCCTAGAACGACTACGTTATTTCCCATCTTTCCAAGTCTGATTGCTAGTTAAAAATGGATTCTAGCACCGAATCACGCTTCTTGCAGTCATTTTTTGTTCACAGAGTTGCTACCAGAATGTCATCTTGCCGCTTTGTTCATTTTGAAATCAGCATATCACTGATAGTATTTAGCTTTCTCTATTCGACTGGAAAGCGCTATGTCTGAATCCATATGGTTGGCGATTGGGCTCGTGTTGATCGTGGAAGGCATTGGGCCACTGATTGCTCCTAACGGTTGGCGGAATATGGTGGCTCAATTAAGTGAACAACCCAACAATCAGCTACGACGCATCGGTGGCTGCCTAGTAGTTGCTGGAGCCGTCATCGCCATCATGATGAGCTAGCACTTAGCATCAGATACAAAAAAGGCTCCCTAAGGAGCCTTTTATTTCAATGAGACGCGGAGATTATTTCTCCATGCTGCCCTTCGACTGGTTCATGTATTGGAAGAACTCACTCTTCGGATCAAGCACCAGAATATCGCTCTTAGAGCTGAAGGACTTCTCATACGCACGTAGCGAACGTAGGAAGCTAAAGAACTCAGGGTCTTTGTTGTATGCTTCAGCATAAATCTTCGCAGCTTCAGCATCCGCCTCACCTCGTGTCACACGCGCAGTTTTATCAGCTTCAGCTAGAATAGTTGCTACTTCTAGTTCTGCTTGAGCACGAATAACTTCCGCTTTTTCACGACCTTGAGAACGGTGCTTACGAGCAACGGACTCACGCTCCGCACGCATACGACGGTAGATAGACTCACTGATTTCATCAGGCAGGTTGATTTTCTTCATTCGGAAATCAACGACACGAACACCCAAGTCTTTCATTGCGCTTTCACGCGTGTCTTTCAATACTTCAGACATGATTAGGTCGCGTTCACCATCAATCTCAAGCGCCTCACGAGCCGCTTCAGTTGCGACAACATCGGCACTTGCGTCTTCTGGTAGCACATCATCGTTACGTGGACCAGATACGATCTGTTTGATTTCACGAGCACCGATTTCAGAACGAAGCACGTCCGTCACTTTACGCTCAAGTAGTGCCTCTGCTGTTAGCGAGTTACCACCGCCTGTCGCGAGGTAGTAGCGACCAAAATCTTCAATACGCCACTTCACGTAGGTATCAATGATAACGTCTTTTTTCTCAGACGTTACGAAACGGTCTGCACGACCATCCATTGTTTGGATACGTGCATCAAGTTGTTTCACACGGTCAAACAAAGGCATCTTGAAATGCAGACCAGGCTCGTAAATTCGAGTGATGTCGTTATTGTCTTTCAAGACACGACCAAATCGAACCACGATACCGCGCTCACCTTCAGGAATCACAAACAAAGACATCAACATTAATGCCAGTGCGATTACCAGTACAGGGATCATTAACTTACGCATTCTTAGTATCTCCCTTGACGTGAACCTGTTGAACGAGACTGCGAGTTCGAAGTGTCTTCTTGTGTACGATCAGACTCAAGTTGAATTTGATCATAGGTTGAAGATGACTTCGATTTACGTTTGGTATCTGCTTTGCCCTCTTGTCCCGCCAACTTATCGATTGGAAGGTAAAGAAGATTGCCGCTTGATTCCGAGTCAATCAACACTTTCGAAGTACTTGAGTACACCTCTTCCATTGCGTCAATGTACAGACGATCACGCGTTACACCAGGCGCTGCTTGGTATTCTGGTAATAGTTTTTCGAACTGTGCTACCTGACCAAGAGCCTCGTTAGTGACACGCTCATTGTAACCTTGTGCTTCTTTCTTCAAACGCTCTGCTCGACCCGTTGCCTTAGGCAAGATTTCGTTCTTGTATGCTTCAGCTTCACGAATGAAACGCTCTTCATCCTCACGTGCTGCGATTGCATCATCAAACGCATCTTTCACTTGCTCTGGTGGACGAGCAGACTGGAAGTTCACATCAACAAGTACCAGACCCATATCATAGCTATCAATGATTTGGTTCAGTGTTTCTTGCGTAGTTTGACGAATTTGCTGACGACCACTGGTTAGAATGCTATCCATCAATGAGTCACCAATTACTGCACGTAGTGCAGAATCCGTTGCTTGACGCAAGCTGTCGTCTGCATTGGTTACACGGTACAAGTATTTGTATGGGTCAGTCACTCGGTACTGAACATCCATCGCAACTGTTACAACGTTTTCATCTTTAGTCAGCATTAGACCAGATGCACGTAGTGAACGAATCGCTTGTACGTTTACCGCTTCGTACTCATCAATAAAGCGAGGACGCCAGTTAAGACCTGGGTCTACGATACGATCGTATTTACCTAAACGCAGTACAACACCACGCTCTGCTTCACCGATGGTGTAAAAACCAGCGAAGAACCAAACTGCAACAGCAATCAGAGCAATCACGCCAAAGCCAATTGCACTACCACCACCGCCGCCGATTGGAGAACCACCGCCGCCTTTTTTACCAAACTTGCCGCCCAGCTTTTGACTCAGTTTGTTGAACACTTCATCTAAATCTGGCGGACCTTGATCTCGGCCACCAGGACGCTGGCCACCACGATTATTATTACCCCAAGGGTCATTATCGCGGCCATTGTTGCCGTTGTTATTTCCAGGCTCATTCCACGCCATTAGAAAGCTCCATCATTTGATATGACGTTATACTGTAGCAGTCCTTTAAGTGACTATAAAGCCAGTCAAAACTGCCCCTTCTCTTTTTTCAAGTCTAGACCAATCTACTTGCTGCATTCGAATATCGATCAACAAGTTACCATCCTGGTCATATTCCTCACGTTGAATACACTTCATTTGGAAGAAGGTACTACGGAATCGTCCTTGATACTGTGGAGGAATTCGCAACTGATGCTCGACCATTTGTGACGCCAGACGTTCCGTCAGCGCCTCAAACAGGACATCAATGCCCAACCCATCCATTGCTGAAACCCAAACTGCGCGAGGTACGCCTTCCTCGTCTCGTTCTATACGTGGTTTCTGCGAATCTAGATTGTCGATTTTGTTCATGACAACCAGAGTCGGCACTTCATGCGCGTCGATCTCTTCTAGTACTTCATGAACAGCTTGAATATTCTCACGAAAACGCTCATCACTGGCATCAACAACATGTAACAAAATGTCAGCTTCTTGCGTTTCCTGCAAGGTTGCCTTGAAGGCCGCAACCAAGTCGTGTGGCAAATGTCGAATAAAACCAACCGTGTCTGCCAAGATGGCAGGACCAACATCTGCTAACTCTATCTTACGTAAAGTCGGGTCCAAAGTAGCAAATAATTGATCAGCCGCGTACACGCCAGCTTCTGTAATACGGTTGAAGAGTGTCGACTTACCCGCGTTGGTGTAACCCACAAGTGAAACCGTTGGGATTTCAGCTCGATTTCGGGCGCGGCGTCCTTGTTCACGCTGCTTCGCTACTTTGTCTAAGCGTCGCAGGATGGCTTTGATTCTGTCACGCAATAAGCGACGGTCGGTTTCCAGCTGGGTTTCACCTGGGCCACGTAAACCGATACCACCTTTCTGCCTTTCAAGGTGCGTCCAACCACGAATCAAACGAGTAGAGATATGACGAAGTTGAGCCAGCTCTACCTGTAGCTTACCTTCGTGTGTTCGAGCTCGTTGAGCAAAGATATCGAGAATAAGACCAGTGCGGTCGAGAACTCGACATTGGCACAGTGCTTCGAGGTTACGTTCTTGGGCAGGAGAGAGGGCGTGATTAAAAATCACAATTTCGGCACCCGTTGATTGTACCGCTGTAGCAATCTCTTGGGCCTTACCCTCTCCGACATAATATTTCGGGTGTGGGGATTGACGACTACCAGTTACCACTTGTAGCGCCTCTACCCCAGCAGAAGAAACCAGCATTTCGAACTCAGCCAGATCTTCCCATTCACCTTCTTGCGTGAAGTTGATATGAACAAGTACGGCTCGCTCACCGGATTCATAACGGTCAAACAAGCAATCAACTCCTTATTTTAAAAATACTCGATGAAGAATTAATCTTCAGATTTCTCTTGTGGACGCTCACCTTGTGGACGTTCACCGCTGTGATGGCTCACTGGACGAGCCGGCACAACTGTTGAGATCGCGTGCTTGTACACCATTTGGTTAACAGTATTCTTCAGCAGGATCACAAATTGATCGAATGATTCGATCTGACCTTGTAGTTTAATACCATTCACAAGGTAGATAGATACCGGGATACGCTCACGACGTAGCGCGTTTAGAAATGGGTCTTGTAGAGATTGCCCCTTAGCCATTTTTATTTTCCTTATTTAATTTGTAGTTGTAATTATTTAGCTAGTGGTGCAATGCAAAAGATACGGCTTTTGCATCTGAGCTAAACGAATCAAAAATGCACTCTAAGTAATTAGCAGCATAGTATAAAAACCGCCAACAACAGATCCTTTGAGAGTGCGTTCACGCAAAAACGATCACATTATACACAGCTATGTCAATCAGATGCTATTGCTTCCGACATCGTTTCTAATGCCTGTTCAATGTTCTCGCTATCCAACCAAGTTAAATCATCCCAGCTGCGTAACCAGGTGATTTGACGCTTGGCCAATTGACGAGTCGCGCATACGCCACGAAATACCGCTTCGTCACGTGTACACTCCCCATCTAAATACTCCCACATCTGTCGGTAACCGACGCATCGTATGGAAGGAAGATCGGGGTGAAGATCTTTTCGCGAATGTAACGCTTTCATTTCTTCTTCAAAGCCCGCTTCCATCATCTTCTCGAAACGGAGTTCAATCCGACGGTGAAGTTCTGCCCTATCCTTGGGAGCTATTGCAAACTGCTTGACTCGGTATGGTAGGCTTTCACCTTTCGTTTGAGTCAATTCAGTCAAAGTTTTACCTGAAATGCGAAAAACTTCCAATGCCCGAGATAAACGTTGGGGATCATTGGGATGGATTCTCGCGGCTGACACAGGATCAACCTCTTTGAGTTCATCGTGCAACACTGACCAACCTTTAGTCAATGCCTCTTGTTCAATTTGCTGACGAATTTCAGGATTTGCAGCAGGAAGTGGTGATAAACCTTCAAGTAACGCCTTGTAATACAGCATTGTTCCACCCACAAGAAGTGGAATTTTTCCTTCTGCAACAATATCATCCATCGCTTTCAATGCATCTCGACGAAAGTCGGCGACAGAGTAAGATTCACTTGGATCCAAAATATCTATCAAGCGATGAGGCGCCAAACTTAACTCTTTTTCATCCGGTTTCGCCGTACCGATATCCATCCCTTTGTAGATCAAAGCAGAATCAACACTGATGATCTCAACCGGAAATTTTTGACGAAGACGAATCGCCAGCTCAGTTTTGCCTGATGCAGTTGGCCCCATTAAAAATAGCGCCAAAGGTAGTTTATCTGTCATGGTTTTAATTTGGCTATCGTGGCAGAGAAATCAACAGCGGATACGAATTTTGTATCTTCTAATGGCAATTGACCATGTCTTAGCTGTTCAAGTTCCGCAATAATTTGAATGGCTTCAGAAAAAGTATAGTGACTCTTCACTGTCGTGACCTGTAATGCGAGCCAATCTATCAACTCAGACAGCATCTGAGCCGCTGCTATACCTTCGTTCACACAAGATTGCGCGTAAGATAACAGATCTGGTACTAAATTTTGTAAGTTTTGTTGACGCAGCGGAGCTGGGACGCCCATCACCATTAAGGCGTGCTCGTTTCTCGCTTTCAATTGAATACCAAGCAATGCCAAATCTTGTTGATAATCTTGGGCCAGTCTCACTAATTCGGCCTCTAACTTAATAGATAGAGGAACAAGCAGAGGTTGTGCCTTGAGTGCACCATCGCTTGGAGAAAGCTGGCCTTTTACACGATAAAATTCTGCTCTAGGTAACGAGACTAACGCCGCCCCACTGTCACTGCTCATCAAAACAAATTGTTCATCGACCACCATCAGCGCTTTGCCTAATGCAGTAATCGATGGCATTGATGTGTGCGAAGTTATCGTGTGGGGCGCTATTGGAGTGACTGCCTGAGCCTCAAACTCTGGCGTTTTCAACAGCTCGTGATAAGCGCGTACTTCTTGTTTAGTTGGCGCTGGTTCTACGTGGCGCTCTTTACTGTGACTTGGCTTTGGTGCAGGTTTGGATTCCACCCAATCATTACGTTTGAATGACTCCACTACGCGCGCCTCTCGCACGGAGGTTTCACTAGGACCGCTATTACGAGGCTTCACTTCATAATCACTGCGTCCAGGATAAGCCGGTGTACTCTCTATCGCTTGATAAACCCGCTCTGGTACTGGTGAAGATGCTGGCTCTTGTACTTTTTCAGGCTCTGGCGAATGTTCAATCTCTTCGGACTCAGTCGGTTCCACGCGATGAAATGCCGATTCATTCACCTGTGGTTTATCAATCACGGCGCTTTGTGAAAGTGCATCCGTCAAAGCTTGATAGATGAAATCATGCACCAAACGAGCTTGGTGGAAACGCACTTCATGCTTAGCAGGGTGAACATTCACATCTACTTGGTGCGGATCTAGCTCAATAAAGAGCACATACGCAGCAAACTGATCTGGCTTTAAGCTCATTTCATAGCTTTGACGAATCGCGTGATTGATTAATTTGTCACGCATCATTCGGCCATTCACATAGCAATATTGTAAATCGCTTTGCTGCCTTGCTCCCTCTGGTGTGGTAATCCACCCATGTAACTTTAACCCTTGATGCTCAAGCTCGATTCTGAGCATATGCCGCACAAACGCGTTACCGCAGACAGCTGCAATACGTTTTTCGGTTTGAAGCTGATTTTTCGCCGCACGATATTGACGAATGATCTTGCCGTTGTGGCGCACATTGATGGTGACATCAAAGCGGCTTAACGCAATGCGTTTCAATAACTCATCAATATGAGCAAATTCGGTTTTCTCCGTACGAAGAAACTTGCG
>NZ_JADDYG010000532.1:44709-48992 GCF_015163535.1 Vibrio sp. OPT46
TGAGCGTCAAACGCGAGACTGAGCTAATACTGGCTAACGCTTCACCGCGAAAACCTAGACTCATAATGGCTTCGAGATCATCTAAGGTATGTATCTTAGATGTCGCATGACGACTGAGCGCTAAGCCGAGTTCATCTTTCGCGATACCTTTTCCGTTATCACGAACACGAATCAGCTTTGCGCCTCCTTTCTCGATATCGATATCGATTCGAGTTGCGCCAGAATCAAGACTATTTTCAACCAGCTCTTTAATCACAGAAGCAGGTCTTTCGACCACTTCCCCTGCGGCGATTTGGTTTGCAAGTCTGGCTGGCAAAATTTTAATCGTCATAATGAGTTAGAAGCTCACCTACTTGTTTGGAATGATCAGGACTTGCCCAACCGCTAGCTGATCAGAGCGTAAGTTATTCGCTTTACGAATGCTCGATACGCTAACGCCGTATTTGGACGCTATTTTGCCAAGGAACTCACCCCGAGAAACCTTGTGCTTACGAATCGGTTTATCTTTTACCGCGACCGTTATCTTCAACTTTTGCCCTACCCACAAGGTATCTGACTTCAAGTTATTCTCTCGGCGGATATCTGAAACCTTCACTTTATAGTGATTCGCAATCTTACCTAAGAACTCACCAGACTTAACCTTGTGCGTAATGGTTTCTGTCTCAACAGTAATCGGTTTACTTGGCACTTTAATCGTACCAGCAGAAGGAATGTTGAGCTTCTGACCAATTGCCAAGCCTGTCGACTTCAAGTTGTTTGCCGACATCAGCGCTTTAGAGCTAAGCCCATATTTGTTCGCGATCACCGATAATGACTCGCCACGCTTTACAATATGTACCATTGGCTTCGCTGAAGGCGAGAACACCGTACCCTCTGGTGGGTTATCTTTTAAGTACTTGACGACCGCCTTAGTGATAGCCTGAGCTAACTTATCTTGGTGCGCTCGTTGAAACAGTAAACGCTCTTCTGTTGGGTTAGAAATAAAGCCCGTTTCCACTAGCACAGACGGAATCTGTGGAGAGCGTAAAACCGCAAGGCTGGTGTTGATCGGTTTGGTGTTATGCAGGTGCGCAACACGTCCCATCTCACCTAGGATTTCTGTTGCCAGCTTATAACCTTCTTTTTGTGAATGACTAAACTGCAAGTCCAACAAAGTTTGGTTCACGTTACGATCTTTTGTCTTCGTGAAGAACGCATTACCCGAGCCGCCCAATAACTCAGACTGTTTCTCATGGTTCTCGACCCAACGAGCAATTTCGGTATTTGCACGACGAGTATTTAGTACGAAGACCGATCCACCGCGGGGCTTCGGTGAAGTAAACGCATCTGCGTGAATGGAGATCAGCAAGTGCGCATCATTTTCACGAGCAATCGCGACACGACGGTTTAAGTTTACAAAATAATCTCCCGTACGAGTCATGCGCGTTTTAATACCAGGAGTCGCATCGAGCTGAGCAGCAATTTTTCTTGAGATACTCAATACCGCATCTTTCTCGTACTTACGACGTGAAGGGCCAATAGAGCCAGGGTCTTCCCCACCGTGACCAGGGTCGATAACAATTAACACTTCTTGAGCTCGTTGAACTGAACTCATGTCTTTGCTGGCCGCCGCTGGCTTACTCGGTTTAGAGGTCGATGCCTTCTTACCGTGCGGTAAATCAATCACCAAGCGGTGACCATACTGCCCACCTGGTGTTGGGCTTAATTTAAATAATTCCGCTTGAACGCTCTTTTTTAGTTCAAACACCAAACGATAAGTGCCCTTCTCTGGAGGCGAGCTTTTTCGTACCAGTTTTAAAACAGGGCTATCCGTAACAGTAACAGGCAGTTTGGCCTGCATCGTCGTGCTTTTTAAATCCACGACAAGGCGATCCGGCCCTGATAAAGAGAAATAGGAATAGTCAGCTTCCGAGCCTAAATCGATGACAACACGTGTTTCATCAGGTGAAGGCCAAACTCGAAAACTCTTAACGACGTTAGCAAATGCTAAATTGGGGATGAGAAGGAGAAAAGTGGCGACAAACGTCGCCACTTTTCTAAAATTAGAAAAACTCAACATAGCTCCAATCGACTGAGTAACTGCATACCATAATCATTATTAGCTGTTAGTTCGGCTACACGTTGCTCACCTTGGTAGCGAATGTTTACATCAAGATCCGGTTGTGGCAGTAAGCCATGCCCTTTTTCAGGCCATTCAACCAAGCAAATCGCATCGTCTGTGAAATAGTCTCGAATCCCCATAAACTCAAGCTCTTCAGGATCCGCAAGACGATAAAGGTCGAAGTGATATACTTGCCACTGATCCAACTGGTACGGTTCGACTAGAGTATAAGTTGGACTTTTCACGTTACCTTGATGACCAAGAGCACGGACAAAACCACGACTAAAGGTTGTTTTACCTGCACCCAAATCACCATGCAGATAAATTGTGGTTTGCTGGGAACAAAGCTGAGCCAAAGCGGTGCCTAGTGCAACCGTTTCATGCTCATCTTTTAAATTGAATTGTTTCGTGCTCATTGATGCTTCTCTAACTAATGATCGTTGACTATATAAAAATCAAAAGAACAGGAATAGTAAACCGTGTTGGTTTTGAGAGACAAGCTTTCAAATGTCATATGTGCGAAAAAAGTATCCAATAAACGGTATCTTAATCATCTTAGTATCGACCTAGATTTAGAATATATGCAAATGACTTCAATAAGCAGTATTCACAACATCAAAAACGTACCTAACTGGGTAGCACCAAAGCCAGAGATCCGTTAAGATCCGCCCCCCTTTATTCCGGTGGTTAACATGAACTACGAACAACTCGCACAACAAATCAAAGTTTGGGGAAAAGAACTCGGCTTCCAAAAAGTTGGGATCTGCGACGTTGATCTGAGTGAACATGAAGCAGCACTACAAAAATGGCTTGATGCAGGCTATCACGGCTCAATGGATTGGATGGCTCGTCACGGTATGATGCGTGCTAGACCCCATGAGCTACTCCCGGGAACCGTTCGTGTTATCAGCGTCCGGATGGACTATCTGCCACCAGAGGCTCAATTCGCTTCAAACCTCGCGAATAAAAGTCATGCCTATATTAGCCGCTACGCACTAGGGCGTGATTATCACAAGCTCGTCAGAAAGCAGCTAAATAAACTCGGCAAACTTATTGAACAAGAGGTTGGTCAATATGGTTACCGACCTTTCGTTGATTCCGCACCAATATTAGAGCGACCTCTCGCCCAAAAAGCGGGCTTAGGTTGGACCGGGAAACATTCCCTGATTTTAGATCAAGACTGTGGATCGTGGTTCTTTTTAGGTGAACTACTTATCGACTTACCACTACCCGTAGATGAGCCAAGCGTTGATCAGTGCGGTAAATGCAAAGCATGCATTACATCATGCCCAACACAAGCCATCGTTGAAGACAAAGTTGTCGATGCCAGGCGTTGTATCTCTTATCTCACCATCGAGTTCGATGGCGTGATTCCTGAAGAGTTTCGGAAGCCAATGGGTAACCGCATTTATGGTTGTGACGACTGTCAATTGGTTTGCCCATGGAACCGCTACGCCGACATAACGGAGCAAGATGATTTCCACCGTCGTGACAGTTTCAAAAACCCTGACCTCGTCGACATGTTTAACTGGGATGAAGCGACTTTTCTAAAAAATATGGAAGGCTCCGCTATCCGTCGTATTGGTCATATACAGTGGCTACGTAACATCGCTGTCGCACTTGGTAATGCAGAATATAGTCAGCGAATCATAGATGCGCTGGAAAGTCGGCAAGGTGAAAATAAATTACTTGATGAGCACATTAAATGGGCTTTGACAGAGCAACTGAATCAACTCCCCACTGAGAGTAATTCATCTATAGAGACGAAAAAGCAACGCTTAATAAGGATAGTCGAGAAGGGACTGCCGAGAGACGCATAGAGCGTAGTCTATATGCAAGAGATTGAAAGTACTTTTGCATGTTCAATTCATGACCTTGTTCTCAATTTTGTAATGTGGAAAAAAATTTGAGATTCAAGAAAAACAAGCTAGCAGAAAAAAGTTAAACACAGCTCGGAGAAATGACTAGGATCAAAAAAATACCAGTTAATGATCGTATTTTAACGTACTCGATCCGACAAAAAACTTATTTTTTCTTTATATAACAAAGATTTAATTGGTATTTCTTTGTTGTTTCAACTTCATTTTAGAGAAAAGATCTTTCTTCCCCATCATAAAAAGTCAAGCTAAAAACACTTTATCAACCAACTTATCCACAGAACGACGTATGTGGATAACTCTGT
>NZ_JADDYG010000532.1:49002-50198 GCF_015163535.1 Vibrio sp. OPT46
CCGATCCGACAAAAAACTTATTTTTTCTTTACATAACAGGTGCTTAGTTGATATTTCTTTGTTGTTTCCACTTCACTTTAGAGAAAAGATCTTTCTTCCCCATCATAAAAAGTCAAGCTAAAAACACTTTATCAACCAACTTATCCACAGAACGACGTATGTGGATAACTCTGTTAATTAAAGTAGATAAAACACGCGAAGCCTCATCATACTTGTACGTCAGCCGATTCATATCGTGTTTTAAACACAAACGAAATCGTCCGACATCATATGATGCGGATAAAAGTTTAGCTTTTGGGGATTCATGCTTCGCAGCATTATGAAAAGAGCGATGTGATTGGTTGCGAGAAGCAGGCGTTGAATCAAGCGGCGCATCCGTAGACGACTTAACAATTGTATA
Organism: Vibrio sp. OPT46; assembly: GCF_015163535.1. Lineage (NCBI taxonomy): Bacteria > Pseudomonadati > Pseudomonadota > Gammaproteobacteria > Vibrionales > Vibrionaceae > Vibrio > Vibrio sp. OPT46. The sequence goes on from NZ_JADDYG010000532.1 coordinate 49,403, forward strand.
CTAAATAAGTACTCAATCTATCGTCTTGTATTTGGTTGCGGGGGCCGGATTTGAACCGACGACCTTCGGGTTATGAGCCCGACGAGCTACCAAGCTGCTCCACCCCGCGTCCGAGTGCTTCATCTTCGTTGATGATGAAGGCTTTGCTTTCATTTATAAAAAGAAACTGGAGCGACACACGAGGTTCGAACTCGTGACCTCAACCTTGGCAAGGTTGCGCTCTACCAACTGAGCTAGTGTCGCATTTTGTCACCGTTGAGCACGATGAGGGCTATATATTGGAGCGACACACGAGGTTCGAACTCGTGACCTCAACCTTGGCAAGGTTGCGCTCTACCAACTGAGCTAGTGTCGCATATTAACAGCAGTCGCTATTAATGGAATTTGGTTGCGGGGGCCGGATTTGAACCGACGACCTTCGGGTTATGAGCCCGACGAGCTACCAAGCTGCTCCACCCCGCGTCCGTATTGTGTCACCGTTAAGTACCGTGAGAACTATAAAACTGGAGCGACACACGAGGTTCGAACTCGTGACCTCAACCTTGGCAAGGTTGCGCTCTACCAACTGAGCTAGTGTCGCATTGGTTGCGGGGGCCGGATTTGAACCGACGACCTTCGGGTTATGAGCCCGACGAGCTACCAAGCTGCTCCACCCCGCGTCCGTATTGTGTCACCGTTAAGTACCGTGAGAACTATATAACTGGAGCGACACACGAGGTTCGAACTCGTGACCTCAACCTTGGCAAGGTTGCGCTCTACCAACTGAGCTAGTGTCGCATTGGTTGCGGGGGCCGGA
>NZ_JADDYG010000533.1:0-278 GCF_015163535.1 Vibrio sp. OPT46
ATGCGACACTAGCTCAGTTGGTAGAGCGCAACCTTGCCAAGGTTGAGGTCACGAGTTCGAACCTCGTGTGTCGCTCCAGTTTTATAGTTCTCACGGTACTTAACGGTGACACAATACGGACGCGGGGTGGAGCAGCTTGGTAGCTCGTCGGGCTCATAACCCGAAGGTCGTCGGTTCAAATCCGGCCCCCGCAACCAATGCGACACTAGCTCAGTTGGTAGAGCGCAACCTTGCCAAGGTTGAGGTCACGAGTTCGAACCTCGTGTGTCGCTCCAGTT
>NZ_JADDYG010000534.1:0-482 GCF_015163535.1 Vibrio sp. OPT46
GCAACTATCTTAATGCGTGAGTTCGTAGCGTATACTAGCAAGGGTAAAAACCCTTCGATTGATATCACCCCAAAAGGGATTGAATTGTATAAGGCACTTCCTGATTCATATAAAAGCCCTGGTACTACTGCCAAATGGGAACTCAAACTTTCTGACATGAGTAAACTCCCTCAACGAGAAGCAGAAGCAGCGTCACTGGAATTTATAAATACTCAAATTGAAAATACTGAAAAGCTAATAGGTTTCCTGAATAAAAACCTGTTTGATAAAACACCAAGAGACGGTGTGAATCCTAACATGCCACTTTCAAACCAAACCAAAGATAAACTTCAGAAGCGTTGTAAGGGGCTCGGCCTACCAATGCCCAGACAGGCCTTAGCAAGCGAGGCTAAAGCGAGGCAATGGCTACGAGAGCACCCTTGGTTGGTAACTGACGCTATGCGAAGAAAGATTTCACAAATATGCTCTTTCAAAAAGATCCA
>NZ_JADDYG010000534.1:527-2131 GCF_015163535.1 Vibrio sp. OPT46
ACCAGCGCTTAAAATGACTGACTTTGGTAAAGCTCTAGAATTTATAAAAGCTCACGAAGATGATGTCCCAAGTACTCCATCTAAAAAGTTTCTTGATTACGCAAAACAGTTGGAATCGAAGACTGGCCTGAAAATTCCTTCTCAAGCGATTAGTAACGCCAAATTACTATCTAAATATGTAGAAGAGGCAAAACGTATTAAGAAACCAAGTAAAAAGACTATTGCTGCTATTAACGAGCTGGCCAAAAAGTTAAACGTTAGGGTTCCTGCTAGTGAATTAGAAAATGACGAAAGAGCAAAAAACATACTTAGCCGTATGAAAGCAATGATTGCTACAGCATCAAAATAAGGGGTTCAAGTAGATATGATGAATGATATTCTCGAAAAGTATAAACAGGCGTTCCTAACTTCTGACTTTTATAATGACCAAAAAGTTTTAGCACCGGATGATTTAGTCCCGATGATAAGAGGGTTTCTCCATGATAAAGGGGAAGATTTATTAGTGGACAATCACACTAATATCTCTGCGTTCGCCAAGTCAGTCTTTGCGGAGACCAACCTGGAAAAGTTCGAAAGCTTCTTAACCGAACTAAAGTTACTTGTAGACGAGCTTAATTTAGACTTTAGAGGTTCTGCTGACATACCTAACTATGACAATCTCTCTATTACGCTTAGCTTCGACACAGCAAACGAAGACCAGATTGATAGATTGATCCGTTTCGTCAGAAATAACCTCACGAATAATTTCCGAGCATCAGGCCAATACCCTTTAGCTGTATGGAAAGCTTTCATTATCTCCTCAGATTGCTGGTCGGTAGAGTTCCGATTCTCACCGAGATGGGAATTTAAAGAAGATATCCAAGGATAGAAGATTTAGAGTTAATGGTGTTAAATGCTGGAGGACATTATCAGTATTGGCAAATCAACTAACTAGGAAGATCTATGCACAAGGTGACTACGATATTAAAAACAAACATTGGGAACGTGGAAGGTTACTTAGATGAGAGCGGTAGCCTGTTTATTCTGAACCCGCCTAAGATTGAAAATCGCAAGCTTGCTCACTTCCTCCCTACACCTACACAACGTTCAAAAGATGATGTGGAACAAAACCCGAATAACTACCTAAAGGTCGAGGAACCGAGTGAGTTCGCAGGGATTTGGGAAGTGAGTGGACCAAATGTAGGAAAAGGGGATGCGTTCACACCTTATCCTTTTATGTTTAAGAGAGTAAGCCCCCCATCTGAAGGTAGTTAATACGGCACAACTATATTTTGGGTGGTTTCTTAATTGTCAAGATAAATATTTTTAGGTGCGGTTATTTCTAAATCGAATTAACAAACCGTAATTTGGACTTATAGACAGGGTCTTATTCAGTTAGTTAGTGTTCACTGACTGATATTTTGAATTTTGCTATTTATCCACAAATGATCCTCGAACTGCACCTTGATAAACTTTTTTTATCGCACTATCTTGATACCCGTGAGCTCAAGTAGTTCAGTGCATGGAAGCAAATAGTAGCTGTGCTTAGTTTCTTTCGTGATATTAAACTGGAGCTCAAAATCACTTAAACCCCACCATAGGCAGGGTTTAAGAGAGAAGCCAAA
>NZ_JADDYG010000535.1:0-230 GCF_015163535.1 Vibrio sp. OPT46
TCATCTGGGACGGTTGGGAGCTCAACGATTGTTTCGTCAGAGATGTTTCTGGAGCCTAAAGTATCATCCAAGCCAACTGCACTTGTTTGGTTCATGTGTGAAGGAACCTTAATAACTTTATTGTAGCTCCCTGCATTGTGTGGTGCTTTGATTGAAGCAATTACAGAGGGGGCGGAAACCGCTAAAGCAATCCCCACTGTAATGAGATTAATGTTATTCATTGCAATCTA
>NZ_JADDYG010000536.1:0-547 GCF_015163535.1 Vibrio sp. OPT46
CTTCAAATGTTGTGGGAAGCGATGAAATTATAAGAAAGGATCAGTGAAAGCTGTTCTCATTATTGAGAATGATTCAGGCTGGAAGGGAGTATTTAGGTGCGTCTCTTTAAGGTGTTAAAGAAAAAAATAACATAATCATAATGTTATTTTTTGTATTTACTTTAAGTACTCATCAAGTATGAAATGAAGCCAATATAAAGAAGTAATTCGTTCTATTGCACTGAGCGGAGCAGTCATCCATTTTTTATAAATGGTATTTTATCCAATTATTATCTTTATTATTTAATATTATAAATCATATCCTTATGCTAACACAGGTTGAAAAGTATGGATAAAAATATAACAGGTTCATACTTTTTAAGTCTTTTTCGGTGCTGAAAAGCAATGCGATATCATTCTGAAGTGCTATATTTTCTACTTAAAATGAAGATAAATTCTCTTTGCTATCCCCAATTAATTTTCTAACGGGGGTTGGTGAAACAGGTAAGTTAATGTGGTGGGACTATGGAAAAGAAGCACTTGATACTGCTAGCTGAGAGTAATTTAC
>NZ_JADDYG010000054.1:0-1902 GCF_015163535.1 Vibrio sp. OPT46
TCAGCCCGGATATTGCACGTGTACGCGGCTTTAATACCAGCTTTTATGATTACTTATTTGTCATGATGATCACCTTGGTCACCATCGCCGCGGTAAAGATTATTGGCGCGGTATTGGTTGGTGCATTGCTGCTGATTCCTGGTGCAACGGCTAGGTTATTGACTAAACGCATGGGCAGTTTTGTTCTCCTTTCTTCTTTATTGGCAACCATTGCGTGTTTAATAGGAACCATACTGCCGATGGAGCTTGAGCTACCAGTGCCATCAGGCGCATCCATCATCATTGTTTCTGCGGCATTTTTCCTAACAGCAACGGTTTACCGAATTATCCAAAAAGCGTAACCCTTTTTATAAAGTAATGAACATGAAGATAAAAAAATTAGCGATAACTTTTGGTTTGGTTATAGCGACAACACTTCCATCGTTGGCAAGCGCCAAAGACATTTTAACCAGCACTCCCGTCACGTACATGTTGTCTGAGCAACTCATGAAAGGTACAGGGATAGAGACTCAGTATCTGCCTCCAAAGCGTTACGGCGTTGAGCGTCTTGAGAACTGGTTCGCAAATAAAGGTACAGAGCAAGTTAAGCAAGCGGGTCAAGCCGCGACGGTTGCTATTACTCTTGGTGCGATTTGGAAACAAGACCCGACTTATGTTTACGCTCGACAGGGCAACATTCACTTGATTGAAATCGATGCATCGCAGGCCATTTCTCCTAGAGCTCAAGGAGTTGCAGTTCTGACATTGGAAAACGGGTCAACATCGAAGTACGCATGGCTGAACCCTACAAACTTAATCCGAATGGCGGGCATTGTTGGAGAGGATCTACAACGTGTATATCCTGAACACCAAAAGGCGATTCAAACGAATCAACAGGCTCTTATGCTCAATGTGCGTGAACTGATCAACCAACAACAGGCAGAGATCTTCGATAAAGGCATCGATTCAGTGGTACTGATGAGTGAGTCATTAGAGGACTTTGCCTCTGGCAACCAATTGTTTGTGGTTGGGCGCGAATTTAAGCCGGAACTTGAGTGGACAGAAGAAGACAAATTATCTTTAAAAGCTCAGTTTGAACAAGATAAAACGCTATGGTTAGTGACGGATAAACGACCGTCGAAAACCTTGACATCGCTTATTAAACCGAGCCGCATACTGCAAATTGATGTTATTGACCGCTGGGGCAGTAACGGTATCAAAACTGAGAAGCCACTCGCACGTTGGGAGATGTGACACGTAAAAAGCCACAGATTTTATGATGGGGAGTGAAAAGTTCCCTATTTTTTTGTGATTAAGCTCAAAATGTGAGCATTGATACCACTGGTTGCATAAGAAAGTGTTTGTTTCATTTCTATTTCATTACTACTTTGTTATGTGTTCGTTGCGATTGATTCGGATTTAATCTGTTTCTAAGCGAACCGGTACAAACAACTATACGGATGTTAACAATGAAAATGAAAACTCTAGCCGTTGCAGTGGCGGCACTAGCATGTGGTTCACAGGCCTTCGCAGCAGAAGTTTACAACAGCGATGGTACATCTTTATCGATCGGCGGTCACGTTTCAGTTGGCGTGGGTGAGTATTTCGAAGAAGAAGTAAAAGTTCACCAAGTGTCTCCACGTATCAATGTTGCGGGCAAGAAAGACATTGGCAACGGTATCACTATCGACGCTAAAGGCGAATGGGCACTTAACTACCTAAATGGTGGTAGCCAGTCGTTTTCAACTCGTTTGGGCTACATCGGCGCGACCCACCAGCAGTTTGGCCGTTTAGTGGGAGGTACACAGTGGTCTCCGTACTACGATGTCGCTGGCGTTGCGGATCTACCAATCGCGTTCGCGAACGACTTTTTGTACGACAATCACAACAATCTAGGTACTGGTCGTGCTGAAAAAATGATCA
>NZ_JADDYG010000054.1:1957-2887 GCF_015163535.1 Vibrio sp. OPT46
GCTACCGTAAAAGCTTTGAGTTTGGCGAAGGTTTTGCTTTCAACCTAGGTCTTGGTTGGCAAGGTGAAAATGATGATAGAGGCCTATCATTACAACAAAACCCTAACACAGGTCTTCCAGAATACGTTTCTAAAGGCAGCAAGTATGACCAACGTGGTCAAATCGCACTGAGCGGCTCTGTTGCGGGCTTTGGTCTAGGCTACGTATACAGCGGCGGTGATGTTGAGAATTCTGGTCTAGGTACTAAAACTGCTGAATCACACCTTGTTTCTGTAAATTACGGTGAGTATGGCTCTGGTCTGTACGCAGCTGTTGTATACGGCATGAACGAATACTTCTACGAGATGCGTGAAGAAACTACTCAGATTGAGGGCCTACTAGCGTACGGAGTCAACAATTGGACGTTCAGCGTTAACTACGAAGGTGTAGAAGACGACAAAGACAACAAGACAGTTTCAAGCGAAACTGCGCTACAAGCAGAGTACGCAGTAACTCCTGCATTCGTTACTTTCGCTGGTTACCAGTTTGACCTAGGTAACGACTACAACAATGAAGAGAACGACTACTGGACTCTAGGTGCTCGTTACTACTTCTAATAAATAGGCCAGTTTCTACTGCCTAAACACATTTATTGTGTTAACGCCTACTCGTTGTGAGTAGGCGTTTTTCTTTCTGCTATCCTTTGGCTATAAGAGACGCTAGTCATTCTGTGCTTAGGTAACCCCACTCTTTGTTTAGAGAGTGCGTCTATAAAAAATGCCCGCAACTTGCGGGCATTTTTGTTGTTAGAAGAGATGCAGTTCTATTAATACGCTTATTTTTTATCGAGTAAATCGAGTAAATCGAGGAAGAAGGCATACTCTAGCGCATCTTCTTTTAAGCGCTTAAATCGACCAGATGCGCCGCCGTGTCCGGCTTCCATATCGGTTT
>NZ_JADDYG010000054.1:2897-3837 GCF_015163535.1 Vibrio sp. OPT46
GAAGAAGGCATACTCTAGCGCATCTTCTTTTAAGCGCTTAAATCGACCAGATGCGCCGCCGTGTCCGGCTTCCATATCGGTTTTGAACAACAAGACGTTATCGTCTGTCTTCATTTCACGAAGTTTGGCGACCCACTTCATTGGTTCAAAGTACTGTACTTGAGAGTCGTGCAAGCCAGTCGTTACCAACATGTTCGGGTAGTTTTGCGCCTTGATGTTGTCGTAAGGCGAGTAACTCAACATATAGTCATAGTATGTTTTGTTATTTGGGTTACCCCATTCATCATACTCATTGGTGGTCAATGGAATCGATTCATCGAGCATGGTGGTTACCACGTCCACAAACGGAACATGTGCACCGATACCGCGGTACAGTTCTGGTGCTTGGTTGATGATAGCCCCCATTAAGAGACCTCCTGCAGAGCCACCAACAGCGAAGACTTTATCTTTCGCGCCGTAGCCTTGTTCAACCAAACCTTTAGTCACATCAATAAAGTCGTTGAATGTGTTTTGCTTGGTTAGTTTTTTACCGTCTTCATACCAAGGGCGGCCAAGCATTTCAGATCCACGAATATGAGCAATGGCGTAAACAAAGCCGCGATCCAATAGACTCAAACGTGTCGAGCGGAAAGTTGGCTCAATGGTTGCGCCATAAGACCCATAACCATATTGGTAGAGTGGATTCGTACCATCTTTCTTAAATAAGTCTTTACGATACACCAAAGAAACGGGTACTTCTTTACCGTCACGGGCTGTGACCATGATGCGTTCTGATTGGTAATTGTCAGGATTAAAATCACCAAGTACAGGTGTTTGCTTCATGATTTCTGACTCGCCCGTTTTTAGATCGAAATCGTAGTAGGTTCCTGGAGTGGTTAAACTGCTGTAATAAATACGAACTTTCTCGTTATCCAGCTCTAGGTTACCTGTCAAATAGGCA
>NZ_JADDYG010000054.1:3847-5409 GCF_015163535.1 Vibrio sp. OPT46
CCGCCCGTTGTTAGATCGAAATCGTAGTAGGTTCCTGGAGTGGTTAAACTGCTGTAATAAATACGAACTTTCTCGTTATCCAGCTCTAGGTTACCTGTCAAATAGGCAGCAAACGCATCGTCATTAAATGTGAGGGGGAATTCTTTTCCTGTTGAAAGCTGACGTACAGTGACGCTTGCTAGGCCGTTAGAGCGCTGCTCATAGACGATGTGATCATCGAATAACTCGAAGTCGACAAGTTGAGTGTTGTCGTCTGCGGCAATCACATCTTGCCATTTAGAGCGGTCATGTATGTCATTTTGATGAACTTTCATCAAACGGAAGTTGACGGCTTGATAGTTAGTATAAATGTAGTACCAATCGCCTAGCTTAGAAATACTGTATTCAATGCCATCTTCGCGAGGATAGAACGGTTTCGCCTTTGCTTTAGGGTTGTTCGCATCAATGATAGAGACCCCACTGGTTTCTGTACTCGAATGCCAGATATAAATATCTTCGCCATCTTTGCTTTTGCTTAGTGAGGTGTAATAGGCGCTGTCGGTTTCCTCAAAAATCAGCTCATCGTTGCTTTGTGGTGTGCCCAATACATGACGATAAACTTGGTAGCCCAATAAGGTCTGAGGATCTTTTTTGATGTAGTAAAAGGCGTTGTTATCGTTCTGCCATGCGACAGCGCTTGAGGCCCCTTCGATTTCATCTTGTAGGTAATTGCCTGTTGTCAGGTCTTTGATCTTAAGGGTGTACACGCGGCGGCTTAATGTGTCTTCGCCATACGCCAATAAGTTTTCATTCGGACTAACGTATAGGCCGCCGATACTGAAAAATTCATGTTCTTTTGCTAGTTCATTGACATCTAAAATGATTTGTTTGTCTTTGCCTGCAAAGTCTTTAGCTCGCAAATGGACTTCGTACTCGTTATCTCCGGTCACTTCACTGGAGTAGAAGTAGTTGCCTTTACGAACCGGTACTGAGTTGTCGTCTTTTGCGATACGCCCTTTAATTTCTTCAAATAGCGTATCTTGAAATGTTTCAGTGTGCTTTAGAACGGTTTCTGCGTACTGATTTTCTTTCTCTAGGTGCTGTAAAATTTCAGGGTCTTTACGTTCGTCGTCACGCATCCAGTAGTAGTTATCAACGCGGGTATCGCCATGAATAGTCATCGCGTGAGGGACTTTTTTCGCAACCGGAGCTTGAGTTTGTTGAGCAACGATCTGTGTTTGGGAGTATTGAGTCATGCTGGGGGTTCCTTGATTGCTGCATCCGGCGACAAGCGCGACCGAGACGGTCAACGTAGTTAAAGTGAAACGCATCTGATTTTATCCTTATTGTACACCCAAGTGGCCTCATCCTGAGGGCTGGGCTTTCATTTTGTTAGTGGTTTTCAGTTGTCCATTCTTTGTTATGGGGTATGCCGAAAAAGTGAGAATCCTCAATATTTTCGAGTTGGCTACTCAATTTGAAGGAAGCTGAAAACACATTGTGTAAGCAGCTGTTATTTTTAACAAATATCAATTCGAAAGTTAAATCATTCTCATCGGGAAATCGATATAGTGTGATATGAA
>NZ_JADDYG010000054.1:5419-7161 GCF_015163535.1 Vibrio sp. OPT46
ACCGAAAAAGTGAGAATCCTCAATATTTCGAGTTGGATACTCAATTTGAAGGGAGCTGAAAACACATTGTGTAAGCAGCTGTTATTTTTAACAAATATCAATTCGAAAGTTAAATCATTCTCATCGGGAAATCGATATAGTGTGATATGAAAAAAGGGACACACTTGTTGAGTGTGTCCCTTTTGGATTTTGAAAGTAAGCTGATAATGATCAGATAACTTGCGGTACTTCGTTTGAGTGATTGTGTGCTCGATTCACCCACATTAACCCAAGCATTGCAATTACCGACATTGCCATCATCAAAATGCCCAAAGGCATCTGGTTATGCGCTGGAAATAGTGACGCGAGCAAAGTTGCGACACCTGCCCCCAAGTTTTGCATGCCACCCAATGTCGCGCCTGCTGTTCCTGCATGGTATGGGAATGGCGCAATCGCTCCAGTTGTTGCCGCTGGGAAGAGAATACCTGCACCCAAAAAGTACACGGTTGCGCCTCCAACCAGCGTTAATGCAGTGGTTAAACCAAACAAGCCTGGGATGAGCACAATAGCAGAGCCCACAAAAATAGAGACCAAGCCTACATTTAAAGCACGACGCTCAGAGCGACGTCTTGCGATGTAGCTAGATAAGCCTGCACCCACCAAGTAACCTGGGATCGGCAATATAAACAGCAAACTTACCGTTGTTGCTGGTAATTCTAATACCCCACCTAACAATACCCCAGCTGCCGCTTCGAATACACCCACACCAGCGAATGTTGCAACCAGGCAAATCAAAAAGCCTTGAAAGCGACGGTCAGACAAAACGTGTTTGTAGCTTTTGGCTACTGGTTCGAATTTGCGTTTCTCTTTTGGTAGCGTCTCCATCATGCTTGTCATCATGGTGATCACAACCGCGATAGCAAATAGCGCTAAGAACAAGTAGCTCGACCGCCATCCGAAAGCTTCTGTTAGGTAACCGCCTAATACTGGTGCCATTAATGGTGAGAAAATCACACACATGCTAATTAAGCTGTTTGCTCTGTGTAGATCAGAGCCTTCAAAGCAATCGCGAGTCAGAGTGCGTGACATCGCACCGCCGCAGCCAATACCTAAGCCTTGGATAAAGCTACCAATCAAGAACCATTCAAATTGATGTGCAAATAATGCTACCAGTGTACCCACGATGTAGATAAGCAGCCCGACGATGATGATCGGTTTGCGTCCCAAGCGGTCCGATAGTGTGCCATACGCAAATTGCGACAAGCCATATGGGATTAGGTAACAAGCCATCACAGCTTGAAGTGATGACGCAGATACCAAAAACTCGCCCGCCATATGACCGATTGAAGGCACGTACATTGTCTGGGTCATTTGACCCACGGCAGTCAATATAGCGATTAAAAAGGTAAGTTTCGCTAATGGAAACGAAGCAGACATTTGCGTATCTCTCCAAAAAATTTAAGACGTAAAAACCCTTAGCGCTCTTTTATAGAGTGCCAACTGAATTCTTGTGTTGCGGGGGTATTTGCGCGAGATAATAGTGCTTGCTTGTATAATTAGCAATCGAAAAGTGTGAAGTTGAGCAAGATAAAAATCTATGATTTCAATTAGAAAAACTAATCCGATTTTGTTTTCAAAAAGCGGTGCATTTCTTTGTCTAATTACGTTAAATCTTTTACTTTTCGTGAATAGAATGAGCCTTATAGGTAACTGGTTTTAATGGTTAAAGTGCAAAAATAAAGCGTCTGCTCGGTTGATCTGAG